>CAZJFO010000061.1:0-10471 GCA_964545465.1 uncultured Neisseria sp. | reverse complement strand
TGAAGCTGCTCCATTAGCTCCACTTCCAACATGTGAATTACAAGCTGAAAGAAAAGTTAGTATGATAGTTCCGCATACCGCTATTGTAACTTTCATTTTTGTATCCTATTATAACTGATGAATAAGTTATTTAAGCATATCTATCGCTAGACTTTATACCCCCTAAAATGGTAGGTAAAACTTTACGGAATATATTTGTTTTATGAAGTAAAATAGCATTATGCGAAGTTTTGATAGAAAATAAAATGATGTTTGAACTAAGGATGATTTTTTGTTATAGCAGTTACATCAGTTGCTGTATTTTCTTGGTTGCAAACACCTCCTTGAAGCGATCGGAGGTGTTTGTGGTAGCATGTTGTAATTATATTACCACTTGACTATTTTCATAGTATTAGTACCGCCAACTTGATGCATATGATTTCCCATAGTAAGTAATACAGTATCCCCATATTTTATTAAGCCAGCTTTGATAAGAGTATCTTTGGCATAATCAATCATTTCTTCAAGGTTTTTAGTCTTTCCAGATGCATATATAGGGTGCACATCACGATATAGTGCCATTAATTGTGCAGCTTCTTTGGAGTCAGTAATTGCATATACTGGGATACCACTATTTACTCGAGATAGCCATAACGCAGTAACTCCCGATGTTGTTAGAGATACAATAGCACGAGCTTGGAGGTGGTAGCTACTAAATAATGCCGACATAGCAATCGCTTGATCAATATACTCAAATTTTTGACCGCTAAAATTTAGTTCTATATTAGTATTGCGATTCTTTTCTGCTTCTATGCAGGTGCGAGCCATTGTTGCTACTGCATTAACTGGGTAGGCACCACTTGCAGTCTCAGCGGATAGCATTACCGCATCAGTTCCATCAAGTACTGCATTAGCAATGTCAGATATTTCAGCTCTGGTTGCTACGGGACTAATTATCATTGATTCTAGCATTTGAGTTGCAACTATACTTAACTTATGATATTTTTGGGCACATTTAATCATTCTTTTTTGTAATGCTGGTACTTGTGCATCTCCAACTTCAACGGCTAAATCACCACGGGCAACCATTATCCCATCAGATTCTTTAACAATGTTGTCAAGGTTGGTTATTGCTTCAACCCTTTCAATTTTGGATATAACTGAACAATGACCGCCATGAGTTGCAAGTAATGTTCGTGTCAATATAACATCCGTTGCATCACGTACAAATGATATAGCTAAATAATCAAGTTTTGATTCGGCAGCAAACTGAATATCAGCAAAATCTTTGGTAGTTAGAGCCGGAGCAGTTAGTCCACCACCTAGTTTATTAATACCCTTATTATTACTTAGAACACCTGCTTGGATTACGATGCAATGAACTTGTTCGCCAACTACATTCTCGACTCTAAAAGCGATTTTTCCATCATCAAGAAGTAGGGTGTCATTTTTACAAACATCTTTAGCTAAATCAGCATAATCAACCCCAACAATTTGATTATTACCAAGCTCAGTATAGCTACAATCAAGAATTAATTTTTGGTTTAGTTTTAGAGTAACTTTACCATCAGCAAATTTGGCAACACGAATTTTAGGACCTTGCAAATCACCTAGAATTGCGATAGGCTTATTAAGTTCATCAGCAATTTTACGGATATTAGCGATGTTTTCTTGATGAGACTCTCTTTTGCCATGTGAAAAATTGATTCTAAATAAATCAACACCACTATTAATGAGTTCTTCAATAGCCTTAGGGTCGGATGAGGCAGGGCCCATAGTTGCAATAATTTTTGTTTTCTTTACCATTTTTGGTAGTGGAGGGTACATATTTAAAATCCTTTATTTGGCATTAGTTAAAGCAATTACATTATCAAGCATACGATTAGAAAAGCCCCATTCATTGTCATACCAGCTAAACACTTTTACCAGTTTTCCAGATACGCGTGTTTGGGTTGCATCAAAAATTGATGAATGTGGATTATGATTAAAATCAATAGATACTAAAGGAAGGCTATTTACTTGTAAAATACCTTTTAGGTGCCCATTTGCTGCTTTAGTGATCGCATTGTTAATTTCATCAACTGTAGTATCTCGTTTGCTACTAAATACTAAATCAACCAAAGATACATTTGGTGTTGGAACCCTAATAGCCAGACCATCAAGTTTACCTTTTAGTTCTGGTAATACTAGACCCACAGCTTTTGCAGCACCAGTTTTGGTTGGAATCATTGACATAGTTGCAGCTCTTGCTCTATGCATATCACTATGATAGTTGTCTAGTAATACTTGGTCGCTAGTGAAAGAATGTATGGTAGTCATTAAGCCATTTTCAATTCCAACTAGCTCATTAAGGACTTGTGCTACTGGTGCTAGGCAATTAGTAGTGCAAGAAGCGTTAGATATTACAGTCATGTCTTTAGTTAAAATATTGTCATTTACACCATATACGACAGTTGCATCAACATCGTCTCCTCCTGGTGCGGAAATAATAACTTTTTTTGCTCCAGCAAGCAAATGGCCACTAGCTTTTTCTTTAGAAGTAAATACTCCTGAACATTCAAGAACTACATCAACCCCAAGATCCTTCCATGGTAGTAATTTTGGATCCCGTTGTGCTAAAAACTTGATTTTATGTCCGTCGATAATAAGGTGTTCGTCATCATATTCTACTTTAGCACTGAAATAACCATGTATAGAGTCGTGTTGAGTGATGTGTGCATTAATTGGAATATTACCACTTAAGTTATTAATAGCTACTAATTCAATTTCATTAGTTCGTGTAGCTTCAAATAAAGCTCGTAGTACGCAGCGTCCAATGCGACCATATCCATTAATTGCAATTTTTATTGCCATAATTAAATCCCTTTTTTAGTAGTTTAAGATATTTATAGATTCGATATTTTAACATATTGCGTTATATGATGCGTTGCTATCTATCGTGATTCAGCAGTTTCTGTTTCTGCCATTGCCTCACTTATCCATTCCTCCCACATCTTTGGGGTTTCTAGGCTTATCTTACCTATCCTACCATCTCTGAAGTCTTGAATTATTATTTCTGCGGCTCTTTGACGGTTTATAATGCCGCCTGCCATTATACAGCCACGTTTACTACCTATGGTATCAAGAATAGTATCGTCTGCTGCTGAAATTTGTTCTACTGAGAGTTTGTATCTAGCTTTTAAAAATTCGGTGTGCTGTACTTTAAGATAATTTATTAGATATAGTGCTACCAAGTCTTCATCAAGAGCATTTCTACCAATACTGTTACAAATAGCTAAATGATAACCAATTTGGGGGTAATGTATTTTTTGCCAAGTAAGCCCTGGAGTGTCGTAGATTAAAAAATCATCAGCTATAGTTAGACATTGATTAGCTTTGGTGACTGCTGGAATATCACCAGTTTTGGCTGATTTTTTACCAATGAGTTGGTTAATTAATGTTGATTTACCAACATTAGGAATTCCACTAATCATCACTCTTAGAGGTTTTTCAAAACTATTTCGATGTGGTGCTAAATTTTTACAAAGTTTGATAATTTGGCTTCGTTGTTTGATATTACTCATATCCCCCGTAATAGCAACAGTTTGTTTTGAATTGCTGAAATACTCTAACCATTTAGATGTTAAATTATCATCAGCTAAGTCGCTTTTATTAAGGAGGCGAATTATTTTTTTATATTTTATAATATCTTGAAGTAGCGGGTTGCAACTGGAGAAAGGTGCTCGTGCATCGAGTACTTCAATTACTATGTCAATGTCAGAAATCAAATCTTTGATATCGGATATTGCACGAACCATATGTCCAGGAAACCATTGGATAGCCACTATGTCTCAATTCTTTAATAAAAATTTTGGATTAAATATTACCCTTTAAGTTAGCGTCATTTTTTAGTACGGCAATATTTAATTTTAAGGTTACTCTATGAAAACCTACAAGTACCAATTGTATCCTAAAAGTCAAGTTTTAATTTGGTTTTTTTGTGTATGTTGTGTCCAAATATTGTTGTATAATCATGGAGGTAAAATACTATATATAGTAAATTTTGGGTATAAAAACACAACCTATAGTGGTTTATAACCTTTACGCATAATGTTTAGATAAGGTGAAAGTGAATGGGAAATTTATCTGGTACAGTTAGTGCCTTAGCAGCAGAATTTGGACAATCGTTAACACTAGTTGGCGAGTTTTCGGGTTATCAAGTAGTTAGACGCACTGGTAGTGTTGTTGGGTTTGATCCTAGTAAGATTACCGTTGCAATTACTAAAGCGTATATTGCAGTTCATGGATACGAGACGTTATCAAGTAATAGTGTCCGTGATCAAATACACAACCTAACAGTATTAGTTATCCAAACTTTACAAAATAGACGCCCTGCTGGCGGTTCGATTCATATTGAAGAGATTCAAGATCAGGTTGAGTTAGCTCTTATGAGAAATGGGCAGTATGAGGTAGCTAGAAGCTATGTGCTGTATCGTGAAGCACGAAATCAAGAGCGATTGTTAGAAGGTGTTAACCTACCAAAACATGTTATACATGTAGTGTATCCTGATGGAAGTCGCACGCAACTTCACCCTAAACACTTACTTGATGTTATAGATGCTGCATGTAGTGGCCTAAAAGATGTTACTCCTAAGATTATTTTGGATGAAGCTTTAAAGAATGTCTATGACGGTGTTAGTGAAGATGAATTATATAAATCAGTTGTATTAGCTTCACGTCAGTTAATCGAACGCGAACCAGCTTATAATTTTGTAACAGCTAGACTGTTGGCTCATGTGATTGCCGAAGAAGTGTTTGGTAAAGAGGTTGATGCTGCTGATATGGATAGGGCATACCGTGAATACTTTCCTAAATACGTAAAAATTGGTATTGATGCTGAATTACTAGATCCTAAACTATCTAGCTATAATTTGACTAAACTAGCTATTGCACTTGATGCTAAACGTGATAATCAGTTTAAGTATTTAGGCTTACAAACTCTATACGATAGGTATTTTTTACATATTAATGGTAGACGCATAGAAATGATTCAAATATTTTTTATGCGGGTAGCTATGGGTTTAGCTTTAAAAGAGGCTAACAAAGAAGATAGAGCTATTGATTTTTATAATTTGTTATCTAGTTTTGATTTTATGTCATCAACACCCACACTATTTAACTCTGGAACTCTTCATTCGCAGTTGTCAAGTTGTTACTTAACTACAGTTAGTGATGATTTGGCGGGGATATATGATTCTTTGAAAGAAAATGCCCTTTTATCAAAATTTGCTGGCGGTCTTGGAAATGACTGGTCTCAAGTACGTGCTATGGGTTCTAGAATTAAGGGTACTAATGGTAAGTCTCAAGGAGTGATTCCATTTCTAAAAGTTGTTAATGATACTGCAGTTGCTGTAAACCAAGGTGGTAAAAGAAAAGGTGCTGTCTGTGCTTATTTAGAGACTTGGCATGCTGATATTGAGGAATTTTTGGAGCTACGTAAAAATACTGGAGATGATAGACGTCGTTGTCATGATATGAACTCTGCCAACTGGATTCCTGATTTGTTTATGAAGAGGGTACATGAACAATCTGATTGGACATTATTTTCGCCCAATGAAGTACCAGATTTACATGATAAATACGGAATAGCATTTGAAGAAGCTTACATTAGATATGAAACAATGGCTGATAGAGGAGAAATAAATGTATTTAAGCGTATTCCTGCTCTTCAGTTGTGGAGAAAAATGCTAACCATGCTGTTTGAAACTGGACATCCGTGGATTACATTTAAAGACCCATGTAACATTAGATCACCTCAGAAACATACTGGAGTAGTGCATAGCTCAAACTTATGTACTGAGATTACGCTTAACACTAATGAACATGAAATTGCAGTATGTAATTTAGGGTCAGTAAATTTAGTTAATCATATGGAAAATGGTAAGATTAATCAAGATAAATTAAAGCATACTGTTACAACCGCTATGCGTATGCTTGATAATGTAATTGATATTAATTTCTATCCAGTAGAAAAAGCACGTAACTCCAATCTAGCTCATCGCCCTGTTGGTCTTGGTTTTATGGGGTTTCAAGATTGCTTACATATGTTAAGAGTTCCTTACGCATCAAAAGAAGCTGTAGATTTTGCTGATAAATCTATGGAAGCAATTGCATACTATGCATATCTTGCCTCAAGCGACCTTGCTACTGAACGTGGTAAGTATTCTAGTTACGATGGTAGCTTATGGTCTAAAGGTATTTTGCCACTTGACTCACTAAAAATATTAGGTGAAGAACGTGGGGAGCAATATCTTCAAGTTAATATAGATACAACCCTTGATTGGGAATGGTTAAGATCTAAAATTCTTAGAGATGGTATGAGAAATTCTAACTGCTTGGCGATAGCACCAACTGCAACAATATCTAATATTATTGGTGTATCAGCATGCATTGAGCCGACTTATCAAAATATCTTTGTTAAATCAAATTTATCTGGTGAGTTTACTGTAATCAATGAATTTCTGGTTGAAGACTTGAAGAAAAATAATCTTTGGGATGAGGCAATGCTTGCTGATATCAAATATTATGATGGTAGTCTAAATAGGATTGATCGTGTGTCGGAATCTATCAAATCAATCTATGCTACAGCTTTTGAGGTGGATGCCTCATGGCTAATTGAAGCCGGTAGCCGTCGTCAAAAGTGGATAGACCAAGCACAGTCACTAAATATCTACCTTGCATCTCCATCGGGGCGTAAAATTGATGAAATCTATAAATTAGCGTGGACAAAAGGACTTAAGACAACCTATTACTTAAGAACATTAGGAGCAACTTCGGCAGAGAAATCAACTGGGCGTGGTGGTGAACTAAATGCAGTATCGGCAGACGGTATTGCAACAGGTGGGCAGTTTGGTGGTGTAGCTATAGATACTACACCAGCGACAGATGCGAAGTTTTGTTCGATAGATAACCCCGACTGCGAATCCTGCCAATAATAGTGTTTGGCACGTATCGCGGCAAACTTCGTGTTGAGTTGCAATCCTCATGTACTTTTTTGCTCGTCGTCCCAGCGCAGGCTGGAATCCATGCCCTTGAACTAATTTAGGGCATGGCCTCTTTTATGGAATGTGAATCATAATCTGATTACATTATATCGCATCTGGATGATTTGCAAATTTCAACATTACTATGAATATTTAGACTTTTTTATTTTTTTCCAATGTGACAGATTTTAGAGTTAAGCCGAACTCTTTTAATACAATGGATAAATATTTACCAAGAGGGGTTTCTTTTATAAAAGTGTTCTTTATTTCTTTAGGATTTTTTAACTCCCATAACTTTTCATAGGTTGTTGGTTCTACAACAGAAGAGATTGTTATTGTTTTTAATTGATTCATATCTGTAATTTTAGTGTTTTGAAATTTATCTTTATAGTGTTTATCAACTTCATTTAAGTCATCTTGATTCGCACTATTTAATTGATTAAGCTTATTAACACTGTACAGAAACATTTTTCTGGTTGCGACACTAGCGTTATAAGTAGCTGTACCTCTCTTTAGCATATCTATATCCCATTCTGTTTCTGAGAACGTCATACTATAATGTGCATTTGTTTTATCATTACTAGAGTAGACTACCTGTATACCTCTTTGTGGAACTGAAATCATGAAGCCATCGGGATCATTATCCATTATGGTTGTTTGCCCTAATTTCTCAATATTTTGTAAGCGATCTGTAATATCATTACCTGCAGGAGGAAGGTTTGCTTCATCTAACTTTTCAAGATAAGTATTGCATCCTCCACTTCTTGGGCATGGGTTATTTAGATTATTATCAGAAATATCATTTTCAGAAATATCATTTTTCAATCTTTGACTAAGAATGGTTCTAATGAAGTTATTATTTCCAGAAGTAGAATCAAAATCTATTTTTCTATCTGTCTTATCAAAATTATTAATTTTTATTAAGTTATAACCCAAGTTTTGAGTTTCTTCTGGAGTGATTTTTCCTTTTAGATATTCTAAAAGTTCAGAATAGTTAGTTTCTTTTGTTTCATTGTTTTCCTTGGTTGTAAACTTATCGCCATTATCATATGTGACACCAATAACTTGAAGTTTGTCTGATCCACCCTTCTCGTTCAATGTATGTTCTTTATAAGTCTCAAGGAAGTTCTTTATATCGCTTTTTGTATATGTGTTCTTCTTATGTGAGTTGATAGGTTCGAATGGGTCGATTCCAAATTGAAATGTTTTATTTAGAAACTCTTGAGTAAAACTGTCCTTTAAATTATTTTTGGATTGAGCGCTTAGTGAGAACGATACTAAAAAATCAAGTTTTGCATAGTCAGCTCGGTTAATTTTTTGATCCTTAATATCCTTCTCGTAATCCTTTACAATTTGTTGGTAGGCGAGTGCACCAAGCACGCATTCTTTGATAATCGCTGAATTATTGTGCTCACCACCTTCATCTTTTTGAGTAGTTAATTCTACAATTAAATCTAGTTGTTTATCATCTTGTTTATCATATATGGAATAATTATCTTGTATATATTTTTTTATTTTTTCCTTTTCATCGTTTGTGAACTCAAGATTTTTGTTGGCTTTCTCAGCGATTTTGAAGCCAAAACCTGTATCATCACAGCCTCCTCCTCTTGGACATGCGACATCTGAATTTAGATCAATATTATCAAATTTCTTTTCAAACTCTTTAAGATAATCAGCCATTTGTGGCCAGTCATTATTATAGTCATCTCCATACTCTAAAGAGTCTGCCATAATACTAGCGAATAAAGTTGTTATCTGATCTTGGTTATCTTCAGTAGATACATTTGTATCATCAAGCTTACTTATCTCTTCTAGTTTTGGATAGTTATAATATTCAATTCCTTGAACTTTGTTAGAACTTTTAAGCACATCAATAAAACTTTTATCAAAACTAATTTTTTGACTCTTAATCAATCCTCGAATCAATCCATAATTTAGCTCTCTACGTAAATCTGCATTTGCACTATAAGGAATATTACTATTTACATAAATAGTAGGTTTTGCTGCATTTGTATCTAAATATACGATAGCATCACTAATATTAACTTCACGGCCAGATTTGTCGATTATTTTAGTATTGTTAGTTTGTACTCCTTCACTTTTTAAAGTATTAATCCAATCGCTACTATTGATGAGTTTGATTTTTCCCTCTTGTTGATTAAAAGTTTGGGTAAGCTCAGCAGGTAGTTTTTCTAATAGGTTATGAATAGTTTCTTTTTGATCCCTAGTAGCAGGTTTATCTGTGTCGTGATCAACTACGATTTTATCTTTGATTTTATCGTATTCTTCTTTTCTTTCTTCGTCTTCTCTTTCATCTGGTTTTTCAATATGTTCCTCAGAAGCCTTTATTAATAGAGATCCAATAGATTTCAGTTTAGCATTGTTTGGTTTACTGCTACTTGTTTGGCTAGTAGAAGTATTATCCCCAACACAACCGTTTAATATAATACTTGCAATTAAAATTGCAACGAGATATTTTTTCATTATTTACCTTTTAATAGTTTAAGTTGTTCAAAAAAGGTGTGGCTTAACTAAATACGCCACACCATATAGAAAGATATTATTAAGACATTTAATATAAAATTACACTATCTATGTATCAGCAGTCACCATCTACAAATTTGTATGAGGTTCTATTATATGCAACGACATAGACACATATGTTTCTTGATTCAGAGTCTGGAACCCTAATATCTAATGCATTGTAAGCCTGAATTGTAACCAATAGAATTCCGAAATTATATCCATCCAGCTTCCATGATCTGAAATAATATTATGTATCTAGGAACTAGTGTTCCTTTACCGTTATCATCAAAATGGTATTTTTTCCCGTTTATAATCATATCAGTATTTCTAAGTGCTTTACCATCACTGCCAAAATAGTAGTATGCACCGTTTATAGTCATGTCAGTATTTCTAAGTGCTTTACCATCACTGCCAAAATAGTAGTATGCACCGTTTATAGTCATGCCAGTATTTCTAATCATTTTACTATCAGTGCCAAAATAGTATATTACACCATTATTTTGATAAAAATAATTTTGGACCATACGATAATCATTACCAAAAAAATAAATATTGTTGTCAATAGTCCTTAAACCCATAGCTAACGTATGTTCAGGATTGTCTACATAGTATTTTTCTGTATCAACTTGAAAACCGCTAATTGTGTAGATCCCGGGAGTTGTTACTAATTCACCATTGGCGTCAAATACATAACCTTTACCGTCAATCGTTACTATTTCATTACGGTAGAAGCCGTGTTTTAAAGTCGCATATGATTTAGCCTGAGTGGAGTCATTAGTTACCCAGCCAACAGGGGATAAAATGAATTGCATTCCTGCTCTAATCTTATATCTATCAATAATGGAGCTTTCTATTGTTTCTTGAGGGATTTGTTGGGTGCTAATATTGCTATAATACCAATTATACTAAATAACTTATCTGATAAATATGGTAAAATACTCCCT
>CAZJFO010000060.1:0-10797 GCA_964545465.1 uncultured Neisseria sp. | reverse complement strand
AACGCTTTTATATCAAAATACTTATGTATAACGATATGGCGGAGGCTGGGATCCAGCCCTTGCCCTAAAAATGCATATTAGAGCATGGATTCCAAACTCTTTACGAAGCAGCAACATCTTTTTGTTTGGAATGACAAATGGAATATCATCACTAATCAAAACCCATATCCCTATACCAGATATTCTAACACATCAAAAAAATATATGTTTAACTTAGAATATACGGTAAAATCACTATTGTTACAATTAAAAGGCTATCAATAGAAAGTAAACATATGTCAAAAAACATTTTAGTGATTGGTTCAGGCGGACGCGAACATGCACTAGCTTGGAAATTATCCCAATCAAAAAAAGTAACTACGGTATTTGTAGCTCCAGGAAATGCAGGAACTTCATTTGAAGCAAAAATTAAAAATATAGCTATTACTGATATTCAAGAATTAATTACATTTACTAAACAAAATAATATTAGTTTTACACTAGTTGGGCCAGAAGCTCCATTAGCTGCTGGAATAGTAGATGAATTTAGAGCAAACAATCTAAAAATATGGGGGCCAACAAAATACTGCTCCAAACTTGAAAGCTCAAAAGCATATGCCAAAGACTTTATGATTAAAAACAATATCCCAACTGCAAAATACTCTGTATTTACCAATGGCAATTTCGCTAAAGAATATTTATCAACCCAAACACTTCCAATTGTAATTAAAGCTGATGGATTAGCTGCTGGTAAAGGGGTTTTAGTAGCCAATGATATTAAAGAGGCACTTGACTTCATAGATGATATTTTTTCTAATAATAAATTTGGCAATGCTGGAAGTAAGGTGGTAATTGAAGAATGTCTATTTGGCACCGAAGCTAGTTTCATAGTAATGATTGATGGAAAAAACATCCTGCCAATGGCTAGTTCGCAAGACCATAAAAGATTATTAGATAATGATAAGGGTCCAAATACTGGTGGCATGGGAGCTTTCTCCCCTTCCCCTATAATTGATAAAAAACTCCATGATAGAGTTATAAGAGAGATTATACAACCAGTAATTGATGGGATGCATAAAGAAGGTCATGAATATACTGGGTTTTTATATGCAGGGCTTATGGTTGACAACGAAGGTAATCCAAAAACATTAGAATTTAACTGTCGCTTTGGAGATCCTGAGACACAACCTATTATGTTAAGACTTGAAAGTGACTTGAGTGATTTAGTTGAAGCAGGAATAGATCAAAAACTAGATACTATTAGTGCAGTTTGGTCAGATAAATTTGCTATTGGTGTAGTTTTAGCTAGTAGCGGATATCCTAATTCCCCACAAAAAGATGATATAATAGTTGGCTTAGAAGACATTACTGATGATATCAAAGTTTTTCATAGCGGTACTAGTATAAGAGATAATAAATTATATACTTCAGGTGGTAGAGTTTTATGTGTTGTAGCACTTGATGACTCTATAGAACTAACACAACAAAAAGTATATAATGCAATAAAAAAAATTAGATATAAAGGGATGCAATATCGTCATGATATAGCATCTTCAGCAATAAATATTAAGTAGGAAAAACAAATGGGACAAGAAATTTCAATATTACAACTAATTATTAATGCAAGTGTAGTAGTGCAAATTGTAATTGGCATTTTGGTATTATTTTCAATAGTATCTTGGGGAATTATTTTTACTAAATGGGCTACTCTTGGAAAAGTAAAATTAGATACTAGCAGCTTCTTACGCCAATATAATTCCGCTAATAATATATCTACCTTATTTACTAATGTTAGTAGCAAATCGACTAAAAACTCAGTTGCCGCATTATTTTATGATGGTATTACTGAATATAACAAATTATCTAAACAAGGTGTTACTGATAAAAATCTTATGATTGATAATATTGAGCGGTCTCTTAATTCAGCTATGGATGCTGAACTTGATCGCTATGAAAGTCGCTTAAGTATGCTTGCAACTTTTGGTTCAGTTAGCCCATATATCGGATTACTTGGAACAGTATGGGGAATTATGCATTCATTTATTGGTCTAGGAACTGCAGGTCAAGCTACACTAGCATCAGTAGCCCCAGGTATAGCAGAGGCACTAGTTGCTACAGCAGTCGGGTTATTTGTAGCAATACCTGCATATATATTTTATAATAAATTCTCAGGCGATGTACAAAGTTTGAGTAATAAAATGAATAAATTTGGGGACGAATTTTTAAACTTAATAAACCGTAAACTATCGGGTACTAAACAGGATGAACTATAATGCATTTTGATGCACAAGAAGTAAAGAAATTCAATGATCTTGCTCATCAGTGGTGGAATCTTGATGGTGAATTTAAAACATTACACCATATAAATCCAGTACGGCTTAAATTTGTTACTGATAATATTATTTTAGACAACAAATTAGTTATTGATGTTGGCTGTGGTGGTGGGATTTTTGCTGAAAGTATGGCTCAAAAAAGAGCTCTTGTAACTGGAATAGATTTGGCTCCAAAGTCAATCGAAACAGCAAAATTACATTTATTTGAAAGTGGGCAAAACATTGAGTATCAGTGTATTGATATTGAGTCATTCGCAAAATCACACAAAGAATATTTTGATGTACTTACTTGCATGGAAATGCTAGAGCATGTTCCAAACCCAGAAATCATTATTGAAAACTGTAGTAGTCTACTAAAACCTGGTGGAATGGCATTTTTTTCCACAATTAATCGTAATCCAAAAAGTTATGCTCTAGGTGTTTTAGCCGCAGAATATATCCTTAATCTAATACCCAAAGGCACGCATGAATATAAGAAATTTATTAAACCATCTGAGCTACGTAGCTTACTAAGTAAACATGGGTTTGAAGTATTCGCTATTAAAGGGATCGAATATAACCCTATTACTGAGGCAGTTAAATTATCAAACAATGTGGATATTAACTATATGATAGCTTGTCATAAAAGCATTTAAGCTAAAGCAAAAACTATTATGACCCAGATAAAAAAAAGTGTAATTGTAAATCATACCCCTCTTAAAATGTTTAGACTTGTAAAAGATATTGAAAACTACCCTAAATACTTACCTTGGTGTACTAAGAGCGAGATTACTCGTCACAATGATAATGAGGTAATCGGTGCTGTTTATCTTGAATATTTAATGGTTAAAATGCATTTTGTAACTCGTAATGTTTATTACCCATATTCCAAAATTGAAATGTATTTTGTTGATGGGCCATTTAAAGAACTTAATGGCAGTTGGGTCTTTACACCTCTGGGTGAATTTGGATGTAAAATTGACTTTAACCTTGAATATAAATTTTCCAATTCTTTTTTCGAAAAAATAATTGGTCCAGTATTTAGCTATATTAGTAAAAATATTGTAGATTGTTTTATAAAAGAGGCTAATAAAAATAATGTTTAATCAACAATTTCTAGGTAAAAAATACATTATTATTTCAAAGCTAAACATAAATACAATTTTAGCATTAAAAGAAGCTCAGCTAGATAAACTTAAATCAGTAAAATCAATAAAAGAATTAGAGCTGCTATTTATAATACAAAATAACTGGAAGAGCTAATATGATATCAAGGATAATTAATATTGAAGTAGCTTATGGCATTTGCGAGCGGCAAGTTGTTATACCATTGACAATATCAAATAGCACCTTGGTCTTAGAAGCTATTGAATTATCTAACATAAAATCAATATTCCCCGAACTTGTAGAAGTCAATCCAAATGCTATTGGCATATTTGGTAAGAAAATTGATGTTACTACTTATAAACTTCAACAAGATGATCGTATTGAAATCTATCGCCCCCTCACAAAAACCCCCAATCAAATTCGTTTAGAAAGGGCAAAAAAATGAAAAACACTCTATTTAGGGAATCAATTGCCGAACTAATTGGCACTATGTTTATATTATTATTCGGTAATGGTGTATGTGCTATGAATACACTATTTAATCTTGGTGGTTATGTCAATATTACCTTTGGATGGGGACTTGCTGTATTTTTAGGTATTTTGGTTAGTAATAGAATTAGTGGAGCTCATTTAAACCCAGCGGTAACAATATCTTTGGTTCTAACAAAAAGATTTCCAGTTTCAAAAGCTCCGTTTTACATTATAGCCCAAATGCTAGGTGGCTTTCTAGGTGCTGCAATAGTTTATTATTTTTATAGTACTAAATTTACTATAGTTGATCCAAGACTACAAAATACCGCTGGAATTTTTACAACATTTCCCGCAGTTGCTGGATTTATGCCTGGTTTCATGGCTGAAGTTATTGCTACAGCGATTTTGATGTTTGGCATTTTAGCAATTGTGGAACATTTTACAGCTGACAAAGCAGGATTTTTAGCACCATTTGCAGTTGCTGCACTTATTGTTGCTATTGGCATGTCTTTTGGGGGGATGCATGGTTATGCTATGAATCCAGCTCGCGACTTTAGTCCACGTATTTTTACAGCTTTAGTTGGGTTTTCTAATAATGGACTAACTGACGGATCCAGTATTTGGATAGTCGGGATAATTGGACCACTTGTTGGTGGGCCATTAGGGGCTTTTCTATATGATTTAACAATCGGCTATAAGGTGAAACAGTTATGAAAAAATACATATTAGCTCTTGATCAAGGAACAACATCTTCTCGGGCGATTCTTTTTGATCGCATGGGTAATATTGTTAGCTCCAAAGCACAGGAGTTTAGCCAAATATTTCCCAAACCTGGATTAGTAGAACATAATCCGAATGAAATTTGGCTCAGCCAATTAAGTGTAGCAAAACTAGCAATGGCGGCAGCATCAGCTACAGCTGAGGATATTGCAGCTATTGGTATTACAAATCAAAGAGAAACTACTATAGTGTGGGACAAACAAACAGGTATTCCTATATATAATGCCATAGTATGGCAAGATAGAAGAACATCTGATATTGTTGATGAATTAAAAGCTCGAGGCTTATCTGATAAATTTAAACATAAAACGGGACTAGTACTTGATGCATATTTCTCAGGTACTAAACTAAAATGGATACTTGATAATGTTAAAGGAAGTCGTGATTTAGCTAGAGCTAACAAACTTTGTTTTGGAACAGTGGATAGTTGGCTTATTTGGAATCTAACCCATCAAAGAGACCATGTTACTGATGAATCAAATGCTTCGCGTACACTATTATTTAACATTCATACTGGTAAATGGGATGATGAATTACTTGAGATATTAGATATTCCACATCAATTATTACCTAAAATAGTACCTTCATCAGGAATTATTGGTGAAGCTAGTTCAGGATTATTTGGTCATAGAATACCTATAGCCAGTGTTGCTGGAGACCAACAAGCAGCAACATTTGGTAACTTATGCATAAAACCTGGGATGGTAAAAAATACTTATGGTACTGGGTGCTTTTTACTGATGAACACTGGCAATAAAGCCCTTGCTTCAGATAATAACTTACTAACTACAATAGGCTGGAATATCAACAACACACGTGAATACTGCCTTGAAGGTAGTGTGTTTATTGGTGGTGCGGTTACTCAATGGGTACGCGATGGTTTAAAGCTTATTAAAGATTCTAACGAAATTGAGGCTTTGGCTACTAGTGTAGCTGATAATGGTGGAGTATGTATGGTACCAGCTTTTGCAGGTCTTGGCGCACCACATTGGGATCAGTATGCTAGGGGTGCTATATTTGGGATCACACGTGGCACTACTAATGCACATTTTGCAAGAGCAGCTCTTGAATCAATTGCATTTCAGGTTGCTGATTTGGTACATGCTATGGAAAGTGATTCAAAGCAACACCTAACCACACTTCGAGTTGATGGTGGGGCTTGTCGCAATAACTTCTTGATGCAATTTCAGGCTGATATATTAAATACTGTTGTTGAACGCCCTAAATGTTTAGAATTAACAGCTCTTGGAGTTGCATATTTGGCTGGTATAGCTGTTGGTTTTTGGAGTAGTGTTGATGAACTTGAAGCAGTGTGGCAAATAGATCGTCAATTTGAACCACTAATAAATGATCAAACACGACAGGAATTACTCGCAATTTGGCATGAAGCAGTCAATAGAACTAAAGGATGGGTAAAGTCATGAATGAGTATGATTTAGCTATTATCGGTGGTGGTGCTACTGGGCTTGGCGTTGCAGTTGAGGCTGCCTCACGAGGCTATAAGACAATATTATTTGAAAGCTATGATTATGGCAAAGGAACATCGTCCAAGTCTACTAAGCTTATTCATGGAGGTATACGTTATCTTGCTAATTTTGATTTTGAATTAGTCAAAGAAGGTCTATCTGAACGACATTTTTTTCTAAAAAATGCCCCACATATCGCAAAAGCACAGCCTTATATGGTTCCTTTATACTCATGGATGGATAAATTAAAATATTTTGTAGGCGTAAAGCTATATGATTTTTTAGCTGGCAAAGAAAAAGTTGGGAACAGTGAGTTTTTAAATCGTAATGATACATTGAATAAGGCTCCAAATCTAAACGCATCAGCTCTTAAAGGTTCTGCAGTATACTATGATGGGCAGTTTGATGATACAAGAATGTTGATATCATTACTAAAGACATTTGAAAGTTTTGGTGGTATAGCACATAACTATACAAGTGTTACTGGGTTTACTAAAAACGCAGAAGACAAAGTTACAGGACTGAAAGTACATAATAAACTCACTAATGAAGATTACGAAATTAAAGCAAAAGTAGTCATTAACGCTACAGGAACGCTAACTGATACAATATTAGATATTGACGAACCAGTCAAAAGCCATAAGAACGTAGCAGCAGCACAAGGAGCTCACTTAGTATTTGATAAAGAAATCTTTGATTCTAAATATGCTGTAGTAATTCCTAAAACTACAGATGGAAGGATACTATTTATATTACCTTGGCATGATAAAGTCGTAGTTGGCACAACCGATATTGCTATTGATACGCCAGAAATAGACCCAATAGCACAAATAAATGAAATAGATTTTATAATAGAAACATTAAATAATTATACTAGTAGAATAGTAACTCGTAAAGATATAAAATCAGTCTTTGCTGGACAACGACCATTAGTAAGACCACAAAATCAAACTAATAGCTCTAAAATCTCTAGAAAGCATGAGATACTCTTAAGTTCAAGCGGGCTAATTTCTATTGTAGGTGGCAAATGGACGATATATAGATTGATGGGTGAGGATACTATTAATTTTGCGATAAATAAAGGAATGTTAGCTCATACCAAGTCTATTACAAAGGAGCTTAAACTATACGGTCAAAATATTGACAGAGCATCGCCCTACCCGCTTAGCGTTTATGGTAGTGAGGCAAACAAAATTCTTGAAATTGCTAAAGAAACTAAAACCACTGAAAAACTGCACCCAGATCTTCCATATCTTAATGCTGAAGTAATCTATCAAGTACGTCACGAACAAGCTAAAACAGTTGAGGATATACTATGTAGGCGCACAAGAGCAATTCTTCTAAATGCAAAAGCAACAATAGAAACTGCACCAACTGTTGCTAAACTAATGGCTAATGAATTGAGATACGATAATAAATGGATAGAGGATCAGTTGTATGGTTTTAATAAAATAGCAAAACAGTATATACCATAACAGACCAATGAAGTGTTTGAAATTTAAAACACCTTTGGCAACTAAATCCTTTAACTTAGGCTACGAATATGGGTATCAGTAATTATAGCTCCTTCTGTTTGCATATTAAATATCCTAATAAACAATTCAAACTACCAATCTAAATTAACAATTTCTTTAATTATTTTGATAGCAACTGGTATTAATTAACCTTATGGGTGTTACCAAACCTTTAAAACATTTTGCCACGCCAAAAAACTGATTATTCATATATAAGCGCATTTTTTCACTATCATTGCAAGTTGAAGAGATAAAGCTATGGCCATTCTTTATATATCTAAAATCATCCTCATTTATTTCATATTTTGTCATATCGGCTAACATAACATCAATAGGTAGTAACAACTGTCGCCTTTGTTCTAATTCTAGTGAGGTTAAATAATCTAGGCTTAGCTTTTCATCTAATACAAACTGATTAGATTTTGTTCTAACCAGTACTATCAAATGCGCCCCGCAACCTAGTTTTTTCCCTATATCATTTGCTAATGTTCTAATATAAGTACCCTTACTAGATAATACCCTAATCTTAACTATATCAGAGGCAACATACTCTAATAACTCTATTTCATGAATACAAACGTCCCTGGATTTGATGGCTACTTCTTCTCCATCACGAGCGTACTGGTAAAGAGCTTTTCCATTAACCTTCAGTGCTGAATAAATAGGAGGAGTCTGGGTAATAGTTCCTTTAAAACTATTTATGCACTCCAAGATTTCACCTTGAGTAGATGACACTATTGATGTGCTAGTTATTTCGCTCTCAGCATCATATGTAGTAGTAGTTTGGCCAAGCTTGATAGTTGCAATATATTCTTTGTCACCATCAAGGAGGAATGAGGAAAATTTGGTAGCTTCTCCAAAGCATATAGGAAGTAAACCTGTTGCTAGTGGATCTAGTGTACCTGTATGACCAGCTTTTATAGCGTTAAACAATCGCCTTACTTTTTGAAGAGCTGTATTGCTTGACAAACCAAAAGATTTATTAAACAATAAAACCCCATTAACTTCTTCGTATTTCAAAATTAATTTTTTTCTTAAATTATTTGTTTAGGATTTTTAGATTAGGAACATTTTTAAAACCATCAAAATTAGTTGTTACTAATGTTAAATCGTATGAAAGAGCAGTTGCAGCAATAATGGCACTTGGAAACTTTGTTTTTTAATTTTTCTTACTTCGATAGTTTTTTGTATTACAACTTCATCTACATATAAGATTCCAAAAACATCCCGAATCATGTTATATTCAAAGCTGGACTTCATCCTCTTCATCGTCTCTAAACTCTTCTTTAACTTTGTTTAGCACATTTAACATATTAGTACCGCGCATCATTGACTCATCATAGATAAACTTAAGTTGTGGAATTGTGTAGGTTCTAAAACCTTTGGACAATTCCGAACGAATAAATGTCTTGGCAGAGTCAAGGGCTTTTGTTATTTCTTCTCTTTTTTCTTCTTGAAGAACGGTCCAATATATCTTAGCCCAAGTATTATCATCTGTTACTTCAACATCATTTATAGTTACCCAAACAATACGCGGGTCTCTAACTTTTTGGCATAGTATTTGTACTACATCTTTTTGAATTTGATCAGCAATTCTTTGACTGCGACCATGACTATATCTACGCATTATTTAACCGCACTTTCAAAATACTCATTACTTTCTAGTTGTATACTAAAATTATAATATCCAGGTTTTATTTTATACATATACCCCGTTCCAAGATCAATTAAAAATGCAGGTAATACTATTAAATTCCAATAGCCAACATTTTGAAACTCAGTTTCAACAAAAAAATCTTGATCTTCATACCCAAGTTTTTTAAGTGTAAGCTTTTGACTACTATATCCAACACTAGGCAATATTATAGAGATAGGCGTCATACCATACTCTACACCATTCATATACAGTTTGGCTCCATTTGGTATTGAATTTACTATTACCTCACGATTATTTTGACCATATAACGTAGCACAGCTATTAACTAGAAGTGAAGTTAGTAGCACATATGTCCCAAGAATAATATTAAAGCGTACGTTTAACTTCGGTAATTTCATAAGCTTCTAGTATATCACCTTCTTTAAGATCATTGTAATCACTCAATGATAGACCACATTCATAACCAGACTTAACTTCTTTAGCATCATCTTTAAATCTTTTCAAAGAGCTTAACTCACCATCATGAATTACCATACTATCGCGAATTAGCCTAATCTTTGAATTTCTTTTAACAACACCATCTGTCACCATACAACCGGCAATCACAAGCTTACCAACACTAAATAATTGACGTATCGAAACATTACCGGTAATTATTTCTTTTTTCTCAGGTGATAGCATGCCAGTCATAGCTGCCTTAACATCATCAATGATTTCATAAATAATATTATAATAACGTATCTCAATACCATTTGCTTCAGCAAGTTTTTTGGCATTAGCATCAGCCCTAGTATTAAACCCAATAACTAAAGCATTTGAAGCATTCGCTAAGTTGATGTCGGATTCATTAATCCCACCAACTGCGGCATGAATAACCTGAACTTTAATCTCACCAGTTGACAATCTCTCAAGAGAGCTACTAATAGCCTCAAAAGACCCCTGTACATCAGACTTGATAATAACTGGCACGTTTTGTACAGAACCCTCATTAATTCCTGAGAATAGATTTTCTAATTTAGCACTTTGTTGGCGTGCTAATTTTGCTTGACGTTGCTTATCTTGTCTAAAAGCAGCAATTTCGCGAGCTTTTCTCTCATCACTAACAACTATCATATCATCCCCTGCCGATGGTACATCAGCTAAACCTAAAAGCTCAACTGGAATTGACGGACCTGCAACATTAACTGGGCGACCAAGTTCATTTATCATGGCACGCACCTTACCATAGGTAGTTCCTGCTAACACCATATCACCACGATTGAGCGTACCGCTTTGAACCAAGACTGTCACAACAGAACCACGCCCTTTATCAAGTCTTGACTCTATTACTACAGCTTTTGCTGGAGCATTAACTGGAGCTTTTAGTTCTAAAACTTCTGCTTGTAATAAAATAGTATCTAGTAGATTATCTATCCCCATACCTGTAAGTGCTGAAATTGGTACGCACATTACATCGCCACCCCATTCCTCAGTTACGATTTCGTACTGAGTAAGTTCTTGCTTAACTTTAT
>CAZJFO010000059.1:0-10955 GCA_964545465.1 uncultured Neisseria sp. | reverse complement strand
CAGGTGATGTGTGGACTAGAACTACGAGCAGTGGTAATCAATCTTACAATGACTTGATGAATAATTATATTTTGAATTTAAATAAGCAAAGGGTGTGTAGACTTAGTGATAATCGTTGGAACTTACCATCAGAATTACAGTTAACTACTATGCGCAATTATGTATCAGGTGTGTCAAATGACTCAAAAGCCAACTGGTTCAATGAACAGGGTTTTATTGGGATTCAGAACCATAGAATGTATGCATGTCAAATGGTAAGCTCGAAGTGGTCAACGTGGTTCTGCATGGATCACTGTATGATGGGCAGCGCCTACCTTGATTTTATTCACAATAATACGTATGGTTGGGGTGTTCATTCCAAGCCATAAGTGAATCCTTGATCGTTTGACTGTTGCCGTCATTTAAAGACGGTAACAGTCATCAGGAGTGTGGCTTAATGCCATCTCTCGATAATATTGAGTAAGTTTATAAATTAAAAATCGTGCACTTTATTTGCAAATATTCTGGTAGGTCACGCATTGATAATTGCAACAATTAATTAATAACTCAGTAGGTATATGCTTAACATTGTTTGCCAGCATTACATATAGGGTAAAACTTCTCGTAGCTAGTATCTTATTTATACCAAATTAGATTTAAAAATGTTATAATACTATTCTATTTTAAAATATATTATATGGATTAGTTATGGCAAGCTTATTGGCAGATATTGATTGGTTTGATATTATTGATGCAACCAAGGGTACTTTATTTATGCTTGGGGTATCTGTATTTTTTAGCACTATTATTGGAATACCTCTTGGAGTAATTCTTTATCTCACTTCTAAAAAAAGAATTTTAGCTAATGGATTTATTAATAATATACTGTCATTGATAGTAAATATCTTACGCTCAATTCCTTTTATTATCCTACTTATTGTGATGATGCCACTGACTGTTGTCTTGGTTGGTACTTCACTCGGGGCTATAGGGGTTATTCCACCATTAGTTTTTGGAGCTTTTCCATTTTTTGCGAGATTAGTAGAAAATTGTCTTCAAGAGTTAGATGATGGGGTTATTGATATGGCGAAGTCATGTGGGGCAAGTGTTTGGCAGATAATCTGGTATATTCTACTGCCAGAAATATTACCAGGTATTGTAGGTGGTATAACTGTAACAGCAATTGCCTTAGTATCATATACTGCTATGGCAGGTACTGTTGGTGGTGGCGGTTTAGGAGACTTGGCAATTCGTTATGGTTACCAAAGATTTCAAACTAATATAATGTTAATAACTGTCGTAATTCTAATCTTTATGGTTCAAGCTATACAGTATATTGGTGACAAAATAGTTAGGTGCTTAAAAAAATATTGATTTAGAGATTTAAAAGGTTATTTATGTTTAAAAAACTATTATTAGTTACTGGGTTTTGCTATTATATCCCTGCTTTTGCAGTTGATTGGCTTAGCTATACGATAAATATTAATCAGCATCAATTACATTACTATAAAGGAGGTAAGGGTGCTGCGGTGTTTTTATTAACTGGTTATGCTACTACAAGCAACTTTTGGAGTAAGCCTTTTGTGGAATGCCTAGCATCTAATCATACAGTCTACTTACTTGATTATTGGGGCATAAATAGTGATGATGATATTCCTGGTAATGTGAGTATACAAGCTATGGCTGATGATTCATATCAATTTGCCAAAGCGATGCATGCTAAGTACCCCATATTTATCGGCTGGTCTATGGGTGGTGCTGTTACTGAGCAAATTAGTTTTTCTTATGATGATGATATAAAAAAAGCAGTATTAATTTCACCACTTACTATTAATAATCAGCCAATATCTAATGAAAGTGATGAGGTTGTAGAACATCATCTTACAAACTATAATGATGTTCTAAACTATGTATTTGATAATAATTTATATTCGTATGATAAGAAACAATTAGTTAATTATAAGAAAAAACTATTTAAAGCTAATGAGCAATTGTTTCCAGATGAAGAGATAACTGAGAATCAAGTAACTGCTATGAATGACTGGACTAGTAGTCCTGTGACTATGCGCGCGGCAAAAAAATCTGATACCAAGTATTTAGTTTTTATTTCTAATCAAGATAAAATGTTATCTCCTAATAAAACATTGTCTGATACCAAGTTATTTAAACATAGTAAAGTAGTTAAGTTTGAAGGTAGTGGGCACAATATATCACTTCAAGATCCTATTGATTCCTGTAAACAGATTGAAGCATTTATAAAATGATATCTAGAATACATGGTAAGTTAGTTTTTGTTCGTCCTCCTACGGTTATTGTTGATGCATCTGGAGTTGGTTACGAGCTTGATCTACCAATACCCGATTGTGCAATTCTTGGTAATGTTGGTGATACGGTAACACTTCATACCCATTTGGTAATTCGTGAGGATGCACATTCACTATACGGGTTTGTAAAGATAGAAAATCGAGATTGTTTTAGAACCTTGATTAAGGTCTCAGGTATTGGCCCTAGAATAGCTCTAGCTTTATTATCGACCCTTACACCTGATGAATTAAATATAGCACTTGAAGCAACTGATGTTACTACCTTATGTAGAACCCCTGGTATTGGTAAAAAGATGGCGGAACGCATGATACTTGAACTAAAAGGTAAACTGCATATAGAAAGTTTAGGTACCAAAGAAGTGCCAAATATGATTCGTATTGATATAGCTAATGCTCTAACGAGCCTTGGCTATAATGATAAAGAAATCACAAGGATTATTAAGCAGTTACCACTAGATATTAATGATTTGAGTACCGGTATAAAAGAAGCACTTAAACTTCTAAACAACTTGTCTTCGTAGTTAAATGGATATAACGGCCCCCTCCTAAGGGGCAGTTACAGGTTCGATTCCTGTCGAGGGCACCACTTCTATAGTTTTGACTATAAAATTCAAATGGGAAGAAATAATAAAACATACATAATATAGCATTATGGTACAATATTTGTATAATTACTTACAAATATACCTATTTTAGATGGTAAATATATGTTATTAAGCTTTAGTGTAAAGAATTTTCGCTCAATAAAAGATGAACAAGAAATATCCATGGTTCCAGCAAATATCCAGGATAATACAGAAGCATTAATATTTGATAATGATATTTATGAAAGAACATTAGCCACGGCTGTTATGTATGGTCCAAATGCAAGTGGTAAAACATCTCTTATTAAAGCACTAAGTGCAGTTAAAAAAATTGTTAGGTCATCCTTGAAAGATAAAGATGCTTTAAATAATTCAATTCAGCCCTTTTTATTTGATCCTATAACTCCACAACAGGCAACTGAATTTAATGTGGTATTTATCTCAAATAAAATAAAATATGAGTATGGATTTTCAGCAACTAAGACTCAAATTTTAAGTGAGTGGTTATACCATTATCCAAAAGGAAGAGCGAATAGATTATTCATTAGAGAATTTGATGAGCTTTCTAAATCATATGAATATAGTTATGGTGCAGATTATAAAGGGGACAGAAAAGGTACTCGAAATATAACTGATTCGCATAGTTTATATTTATCAGCATCCGAGCGTACATCAGCTTTAGATACAACTAAGTATGTATTGGATTGGTTTCTAAAAAAACTCATCATTATTGGTATTGATGGTGTTCCTGACTTAGTTACCTCAAGTTTACTGGATAAAAATGAATTGAGTAAGGTAGAGGTTATTAATTATTTAAAAAAATCTGGCATAGAATTATCAGATATAGAAATTACTTCAACTCCATTTAATGAAGCAGAACTACCATATGGCATGCCAGAAACAATGAAAAAACACTTGATAGAAAAATTCAAAGATAGTATTGGCATAAAAACAAGCTTAATTCATTCCGTTGGAGAAGATAATTATAAACTATCTATAGACGAAGAGTCGTCGGGTACTGTAAGATTATTTGGGTATGCGGCTCCTATTTTGGATGCTCTATTAAATGAACGAGTTGTGATAGTTGATGAACTTAATAGTAATTTACATGCTAATATCGTTAAATCAATTTTAAATACATTTTCCGACAGTAATATCAATATAAATAAATCACAACTATTTTTTACAACACATGATACGTCACTTCTAAACCAGAATAATTTAAGAAGAGATCAAATTTGGCTGTGCGATAGAAACACCTCTTTAGCCACCGAGATTTATAGTGTTGTAGAGTTTAAAATCAGAGCACTACGCAATTATGAGGATGCATATTTATCAGGTAAATTTAATGCTGTTCCAATTGTCTCAAAATTAAAGCCTAAGCAAAAACAAGATAAAATATCTGGTAACCAATAGTTTAGGGTGTAGAGATATGCGTGTAAAAAAACCTTCTGGGCAAATAAAAAGAAAAGCAAATATAAGAAATGTGAACCCTAAAATTATTATTGTTTGTGAAGGTGAAACAGAAAGAGATTATTTTGATTGTTATAAAGAAAAAATGAAATGGGCTTCTATACAAGTAATATCAATAGTTTCTTATAAAGGTTCAGCCCCAATATCTGTGGTAGAAAGTGCAATTAAAATACAGAAAGATGCAATTGCGACAGGAACAGATAATAAGTTTGATAATATTTTTTGTGTAATAGATGAAGATATACATACTACTCATCAAGAAGCTCTCGAAGCAATTCATAATTATAATCAAAGTGTAATAAAAGACGAAAATAACATAGTTTTCATTTCAAGAGTATACTCCAGTCCTTGTTTTGAATATTGGCTCCTTCTTCATACATCAGTAGTAACAAAACCATATCAAGCACAAAGAAATAAATCAAGTGGAGATATTTGTGTGCAAGACTTAAAAAATAGCCATACTTCTTTAAAAGAATATGCTAAAACAAATATCTCTGAAATGTTTGATTTTTTTAAACAAAATACTGATAATGCTTTAAAAAATGCAGTTATTGCTAGGGATGATGCAATAAAGCGAAAAGATAAGAATCCATATACGCAGATTGATTTATTAATTACTTATCTTCATGATATTGCGGATGGTAAAAAGGTCAAATCTAACATCAGTTTTCCCATGCCAGTATAATGCTTTTGAAATATAGTATGATAGGGACCCAAACTTTGTTATATATATTCCATGATACGTTAGGAAGCTGGAGTTTTAGGAGTTTGCTATCAAAACTAATTTTAGCCTAAATAAATTTAATACACTTCGATTAAGTAGTATTGCAAGTGAATATATTGTCCTTGATGATATATCGAGTTTGCCACAAATTGCTAATCAGATAAATAATAGCAAGTTTTTTGTCTTAGGTGGTGGCAGTAATATTGTTTTGCCAGAGGTATTTAATGGCGTAGTAATTCATAATCAATTGCTGGGTATTAGTTTGATATTAGATACTGATGATTATGTTTTGGTTAGTGCTAACGCTGGAGAAAATTGGGATTCATTTGTTCTGTACACACTTAAAAATGGCTGGTTTGGTCTTGAGAATTTAAGTTTAATCCCTGGTACTGTTGGTGCTTCACCTATTCAAAATATTGGTGCTTATGGAGTTGAAGTCAAAGATTTTATCGAATCTGTTGAAGTATTTGATATAAAATCTAAACAAACCAAAACAATATCAAAAAATGAGTGCTCTTTTAGCTATCGCAATAGTATGTTTAAGACTCATCCTAATTTCATAGTAACTAAAGTTACCTTTCGCTTATTAAAAGCCCCTAAAATAAATGCTAGATATGGTGATTTGGTGTATAAACTCTCCGAAATTTCTAATCCAACACCATTAGATTTAAGAAATGCAGTGATTGAAATTCGAAGTAGTAAACTACCAGATCCCAAAATAATTGCTAATGTAGGCAGCTTTTTTCATAATCCAGTAGTAGATATAGCAACTGCAAATAGCCTAAAAGATAAATATCCAAATCTACCGGTATTTGTAGTAGATGATACTCATTCCAAAGTATCAGCGGGGTGGATGATAGATAATCTGGGGCTTAAGGGGTGTCGACTTGGCAATATGGGGGTTTATGATAAACAAGCCCTTGTATTGGTTAATCATGATTCTGCAACCAAAACAGAAGTGCTAGAATTTGCCAGAGTAATTCAAGATAGAGTGTGGCAGGAGTACGGTGTAGCTATCAATATCGAACCGATTGTTATTTAATGCATTTTAGGGCATTAGGGCATGGATCCCAGCCTTCGCTGGGATGACGAATAAAAGCGCTGGGATGACGAATAAAAGCGCTGGGATGACGAATAAAAGTGCTGGGATGGCAAAAAGATTATAGGGTGAGGTTTTTCTTCGCCAATTCCCTATGCCAAGTAGTTACTCTACCACCAAAGCATTATCTGTTGTTCTTATCGCCTGACATTTAGCTACAAATTTCTTATTGGTGAAAGAGTAAAATCCATAAATAGCTATAGCAACATATATTGCATAAAATATTTTATTACCAAGATAACCATGTCCGCCATAACTAGATGGTCCTATGGCAATCAATATCGTATCTATCCATAGAAAAACCACAAATGGTAGTGATATTTTAGCAACTTCAATAAAAGTATAACCATCACGTCCACGTGCATTAAGTAGCATAAATACAGCCATTAAGCCTGTCATGGTGGAAGTTAGTATTAGCATATCCTTTGCACCAATAAATACAAAAAAAATAGATTGTATTACAAATAATAGCGTGCAAATAAAATTTGCTCCAGGTAATTTAAAACCACCGGTAGTATCATGATCCCCATTTCGTATACCAACTAAAGAAATTGGGATAACCATATACATTAAGACTATCAAAGCGGTAATAAAATTAATTAATACCGACCAACTTTGAAATAAATACAAAAATACTAACACAACACCAAAGTTAAATATCATGGCTTTTTTTTCAAAATGATATTTTTTATCTAAAACAGCAAACATAGATGGCATTTGTTTTTCGATTGCAAGAGAGTAAAGCACCCGCGAGCCACTTCCAAGAAAAGTAATACCTGCTCCAGAAGGTGAAATACAAGCATCAGCGTATAAAATCATGGTGATGAAATTTAGACCAAGAAGAGTAGATATTTGTGCGAACGGAGAGTTGAAGTTAAGTTGATTCCAGCCTGAAACAGTTAGTTGATTATTATCTAATGCTCCAATAAAAGAAGATTGCAAGATAATATAGATAAAGAAACATAGAACAATAGAGATAATCATACCCAGAGGTAGATTGCGTTTTGGATTTTTAATCTCGCTTGCAAAAGATGCGCATAATTGAAACCCGTTAAAGGAGTAAAGCATTCCCGCTGATGTCATAGCAAGAATAATTGAGTTATATCCATAAGGTATAAAACTACCATGGTAGGCAGTAAAATTAGCCCCATTAAATGATGCTCCTATGATTGTTAAGGCAATAAAAGCTGGTAGAATAACTTTAATTGCAGCAAGTGAGTTATTCACTTTCGCAAAGAATTTTATGCCAAACATATTAACAAACCAGTAAGCAGCTAAAAATACTAAAGTAAATAGTAGACCTGTTGTGGTAAGTGTGCCATTACTCATCAGGAGATTTGATAGGTAAGGTGATACTCCAGCAAGGTATTGTACACTTGCTTGAGCTTCTCCTGGAATGCTGCCAATAAGTTCAAGCCAGATAGCAAAAGCAAAGATTACCCCAAAATATTTGTTATGAGATAATGCCCCCATCCGACCAATAATACCACGAAGTGGAAAAACTGATACTACTTCAGCGATAACTAATGCCATTAAAATAAAGAATATTAAAGTGAGAAACCATGATAAATAAACTCCAGCACCAGCGGTTTTTGCTCCTAGATAAGAACTAAATAACCAGCCACTTCCAATAATGCCAGTGGTTGAGATCGCAATAACTGAAAGTAGACCAATTTTTGGTGCAGAGTTTTGCATTATGTTTTTTCCTTAAGATTTCATTACATTAAATTTTTTATGTTATTATCTAACAATATTTTAACCTAAAACCCGGTTGGTGATAAGAAAAAGATACATACGCAAATGAAATCTGAGTGGCTTTGTTAAGCTTAGCTTAACCTTTTAATTAAGTAACATGTTATAATATATACCGTTTGTTACATAAAAAGGTATAGATCTTATGCGAATTCTACTTACTAATGATGATGGTTATAGGGCTCCAGGGATTATTGCTGTATTTGAAGCTCTTGTTGCAGAAAATCATGATGTTGTAATTGTTGCGCCAGAGCTTAACTCTAGTGGTGCGAGCCAATCAATTGCAGTATATTCGCCAATACAGATTAATCAAGCTAGTGAGCGAGTTTATTATGTATCTAGCACTCCTGCTGATAGTGTACGCCTTGGGCTTCAGGTTGTGTATGAAACACCAGAAAACTACCCAGATTTGATTATTTCTGGGGTTAATTTAGGTGATAATATAAGTGAAGATATATTATACTCAGGTACTGTTGGTGCTGCTCGTGAAGGTGCATTACATGGAGTGCCGGGATTAGCTTTTTCTACTAAAGGTCCTAAATTTGAAAATTTAGATGCCGCTGCTCGTGTTGTAGCGGATTTGGTGAATAAATTATCCAAAAATCCAGAAGTCTTAAAAACAGCTTTTTTATGGAATATAAATATTCCTAATAAACCTTATGAACAAATAAAAGGTTTTGAAGCAACTAAGCTAGGTAAGCGCTATCTACATGAGCCATTACAAAAACAAATCACTTCACGTGGTACAACCATCTATTGGCAAGGGATGTCAGGTATTCCACAAGAAGGGCAGCTTGGTACAGATGTGGCAGTGCAGTTAGAAGATACAAAAGTTTCAATTACGCCACTTACTATTTTACCAACTGATTATAAACAGATGCCAATAATTGCGGCAGTTGCTATTTAACTTGAGGTTTTTTATGACATTTAAGATAATTTCGTTGATTTTATGTTTTTTTGCTATTAGTTGTGCTACTCGCACTACTCCAGCACCAGTAGAGAATGCTACGAAAGCACCTGGCTATATAGGCATGACTAAAACAGCAGCACCCATCAAACCAGTAGAGCAATCTACAAATATAGAACAATCAGCATCGATGAGTTCTTTAAGTGATGATAATACTAGTATTAAGCAGGTATCAAATCCAAAGCCATTATTAGCACCAACTAGTCCAAAACCAGTTAATTCTGATGCAGCTCCAACAGCTGTATCGTCAAATAGCCGTTTGGGTGATGGTTTTATTATGCCAACATCGGGGCAGACTGATGGCTATAAAGCAAGTAATAAAGGTATTGATATTTATGGTACTTTAGGGCAGGATATTAATGCGTCTAATTCTGGAAAAGTTGTCTATAGCGGTAATGGACTTAAAGACTATGGTAACTTAATAATTATTAAACATAGCGATGTATATTTAACTGCCTACGCACATAATAACGTAAATTTAGTTAAAGAAGGTGCTATTATTAAGCGTGGGCAAAAAATTGCTGAAATGGGGCGTGGGGGCTCTAATAGAGCTGTGCTTCATTTTGAACTACGTAAAAATGGGAAACCAATTGATCCATTTACATTAATTACGAAAGGTCAGTAACAATGCAAAAGGTAAATATTAAGGTTCTAGATTCTAAAATTAAAGATAATTTACCAGTTTATGCAACTAGTGGCTCCGCTGGTCTTGACCTACGTGCTTGTATAGACGAAGCTCAAACACTATCGCCTGGAGCTACTGTGTTAATCCCAACTGGAATTGCAATTCATATTGAGGATGCCAGTTTATGTGCTATGATATTGCCTAGATCAGGGCTTGGGCATAAGCATGGAATAGTCTTAGGTAATTTGGTTGGGCTAATTGATTCTGACTATCAAGGTCAGATATTTGTCTCAATATGGAACCGCGGAACTGAAGTATTTGTATTAAACCCTATGGAGAGGATTGCACAACTAGTTATGGTACCAGTTGTGCAGGTTGAATTTAATTTAGTTGATCACTTTGATGCAACTAATCGTGGGGTACAAGGTTTTGGAAGTACTGGGAAGCACTAAAGTCTTCTTGATCAAATAAAACATCTCCAGTCTCAGACTTTAGTGATAACTCACTAAAGTCATATTTGGTAGTATCCATAAGATGAGATGGTACGATATTTTGAAGTGATCGGAACATTGTTGCAATTCGTCCTGGGTAGTGCTTACCCCACGAATGTAACATCTCTTTGATTGCTTGGCGTTGTAGGTTTGGTTGTGAGCCACATAAATTACACGGTATTATTGGAAACTCTCGAGCTGTAGCGTATTTTATAATATCCTTTTCATTACAATAGGCCAGTGGTCTAATTACAATATTATTACCATCATCACTTATTAATTTAGCTGGCATGCTTTTTAATTTTCCACCATAAAACATATTTAGAAAAAATGTTTCTAATATATCATCACGATGATGTCCTAGAGCTATTTTCGTAGCACCAATTTCTTGTGCCGCCCGATATAAAATACCGCGTCGAAGACGAGAGCATAATCCACAAGTGGTTTTACCCTCAGGTATAACTCTTTTAACGGTGGAGTAGGTGTCCTTGGTTATGATTTTATAAGAAACACCAATTTTCTCTAGATATTCAGGTAGGATATGAGTTGGAAACCCGGGTTGTCCTTGATCTAAGTTTACTGCTACTAGATTAAAATTAATAGGAGCTATTTTCTGTAAACTAATTAAAATATCAAGCATTGTATAGCTATCTTTGCCACCAGATAAGCATACCATCACAGTATCATCAGGTTCAAGCATTTTATAGTCATGTATAGCTTTACCAGCATTAGCGCGTAATCGTTTGGTTAGTTTATTAAACTCGTATTCTTGATTCATAAGCCCATTCATATAAGATTAGGTCAAAATTATAACACCAAAAAAGAATACTAATCTTGAAATTTATTATTAACCCGAAATAGGTGTTAGCGCTAACGTATAGGAAAAGATTCATTCAATAATGAAAAGCAACGGTCAAATATGAGCATGATAGTTATC
>CAZJFO010000058.1:0-11012 GCA_964545465.1 uncultured Neisseria sp. | reverse complement strand
TAATAGATCTAAAAATTTTAAAAGGTCAGTTTCTTTTGATGCTTGAATCCACGATGATTGCCTTAAAAATCATGGGCTTTATATTGACAAGCTGTGACTATGTGTAGTATAATCTTAGACTCATATTAATAATATATTAACAAATTAGGAGCTTATCGATGTATGCGGTTATAAAAACCGGCGGCAAACAATATCAAGTTGCTGTTGGCGAAAAATTAAAAATAGAACAGATACCGGATAGTCTAGGCAGCACAGTTACACTTTCAGAAGTGTTATTGATTGCCGATGGTGAAAAAGTGGTTGTAGGTACGCCAACTGTTGTTGGTGCAACAGTGACTGCATCTGTGGTGTCATTGGGGCGTCATAAAAAAGTTAGAATCTTTAAAATGCGCAGACGTAAACATTATCAAAAACATCAGGGACATCGTCAGAATTATACCGAAATTCAGATCGATGCGATTAACCAATAAGGAGTAGCAATTATGGCACAGAAGAAGGCCGGTGGTAGTTCCCGTAACGGGCGCGATTCCAATCCAAAAATGTTGGGTGTTAAGGTTTATGGTGGTGAAGTAATACTTGCAGGTGGTATTATTGTTCGTCAACGCGGAACTCAGTTCCATGCTGGTAAAAACGTAGGTATGGGTAAAGATCATACTTTGTTTGCTAAAGCTGATGGAGTTGTTGAGTTCTCAGTAGGTGGGCAGTTTAATCGCCGCTTAGTGAACGTAACTCCAGCAGAATAATTTTTATTTAAAAAATTATGCTAACCCTACTATTTTTAGTGGGGTTTTTTTATTAAGAGAAAATTATGCAATTTATTGATGAAGCAACAATAACAGTTATTGCGGGTGATGGTGGTAATGGTTCTGCATCATTTAGACGTGAAAAATTTATTGAACGTGGTGGACCTGATGGTGGTGACGGCGGACGTGGCGGTAGTGTTATTATGACTGCTGATGAAAATATTAATACTTTGATTGATTATCGCTTTATAAAAAAATATGTAGCTAAAAATGGTGATATCGGTCGTGGAGCTGATTGTTATGGTCATAAAGGTGAAGATGTTTATCTTAGAGTGCCAGTTGGTACTACCGTAATTGATGAAGAGCTTGGGATTGTCATAGCGGATCTAGATCACCATGGGCATGAAGTAGTAGCAGCTGCGGGAGGTAAGGGTGGGCTAGGTAATTTACACTTTAAGTCTTCAACCAATAGAGCTCCGCGTCAAACTACCTCTGGAGAAGATGGTGAACGTAAAATATTGCGTCTTGAGTTAAAAGTTCTAGCTGATGTGGGGCTTCTTGGGTTACCTAATGCAGGTAAATCTACTTTTATTCGTGCTGTATCTAAGGCAACACCAAAAGTAGCTGATTATCCATTTACTACTTTACATCCTAATCTTGGAGTTGTTAGAATTGATTATCAAAGAAGTTTTGTAATTGCGGATATTCCTGGGTTAATCGAGGGGGCATCAGATGGGATTGGCTTAGGATTTAAGTTTTTACGTCATTTACAAAGAACCAAACTACTACTTCATATAGTAGACATTTTTCCTCTAAATACTGATGAGGATGTGGTTGTGAGTTCGGTAGCTATTACCCAAGAACTAAAAAAATATGATCCAGAACTATACGCGAAGCCTCGGTTTTTAGTGATTAATAAAGTTGACTTGGTATTAGAAGAGGAGCGAGATGAATTAGTTAATAAATTTGTAAATGAGTTTAAGAAACACTCTACTAATACTAATTTTGATAAAATATTTGTAATATCAGGAGTAACAGGTAGCGGTTGCCAAGATGTTTGCTATTCAATAATGAATTTCTTGGATGAATTAAAGAGTTCAGTTAGCTAAGGTTATGCTAGATTATCAATTAAAGTTTAGGTATTTAGCTTTGCCAAGTATGTGATGTCAATTTTAAAATCATTTCTGATTTCATCCAAATACTGAATCTATCTCCTAATGCCGAGCAAACATCAACAAACTTAGCCACTGTGGAGGTAACTCAAAATTAAATTTATAGATACTCTTCTATATTAATTACTTTATTGTGTAAATTAATTAATGAGGAACGATGTCCAATACTAATAATTAGACTACTTGCAAGAGTATTAATGATTTTATTATATAATTCGTTCTCAGTCTTTTCATCTAATGCTGAAGTTATTTCGTCTAGATAAATAATATTTGGTTTGTTAATTAAGATACGACCAAACGCAATTTTTTGTTGTTCTCCCAATGATAATTGATTACTCCAATTACAAATATCATAAAGTTTATCTACTAAATGAGGAAGTCCACATTGAATTAATGTTTGTTTTACTTCGTGATCACTGGGTAAGTTTGTTATCTTAGGATAACATATTGCTTCTTTAAGGTTTGATCTAGGTATATATGGCTTTTGAGCAATAAATAAGGTGGTTAGATTTGGTAATTGATATATTTCACCACTAACATATGGCCATAACCCATTAATAGCTTTAAGTAATGTAGTCTTGCCTTTGCCTGAAGTACCATTAATTAATACCCTATCCCCGTTATTAAATACCTGAGAAAATCCTTTTATTAATTGGTGACCATCTGGTAATGTAATTCGTAAATTGGTTATCTCTAAATAGTTTTTATTATGGGCTAGAATAATAAGTTCTGGCAAATTGTCGGCATCTTGAATCATATCCCTAAACCCTAATAATCGATCCATTACCGCACGCCAGTTTGCTACAGTTGAATATTCAAATACAAAATAAGATATCGAAAACTGCACCTGTCCAAACGCTGAAGTAATTTGCATCATATTACCTAAAGTGATTTCTTTTGCAAAATATCTTCCTGCTGATATTATAGTAGGAACAATGTTAGAAGCTTGCATATAAACAAAGTTAAATATATTAATTTTAAGATTACGTCTTAAACTTTGCATAAAATTATCAACAATATTATCAAAATCCTTAGTAATTATTTTTTTCTCTGCAGTATCACCTTTGTAAGATACAATATGTTCTGCATACTCTCTGACCCTTACTAAGTTATAACGAAAATCCGCTTCATACATTTGTTGTTCATATGTTAATTTAATTAATGGTCGACCTATTTTAAATGTAATATAAGTGCCTAACAATGCGTACAATATCGCCATCCAAACCATATAGCCAGGTATATAAAAATGATAATTAAATAGATTAAACTTAAAGTTTCCAGAAAGCCCCCATAAGATAATCACAAATGATCCTAAGCTTATCATTGATTTAAATAAGCCCAATGATAAGCTTAAAGTTAAATTAATAAATTCTTTTATATCTTCACTAATTCGTTGATCTGGATTTTCTAAGCCTGTCTTAGTAAATCTTACTTTATAATATGCTTTAGTTGTAAACCAATTATCTAAATAAAAGTGAGTTAGCCATTTACGCCATTTTATTTCTAATAAAGATTTAAAATAATAACCAATTAGCATAGTTAATACATAAGATAATATAATATAAATTCCCTGAAATAAAGCCCTTAAAAATGCAGGTTTATCATAATTTTGTATTGCATCATAAAAAGTTGCATTCCATTTATTAAGGCGAACCGACATATAAACCTCTAGTAAACTTAGTATTATGATTAAACTCAACCAAGCAAGAGCCTTATATTTTTCTGAACTTGACCAAAATGGCTTAGTTAAATACCAAGCATCTTGTATCCAAGTAAATAAATTTTTATGTGTCCTGTTTTTCACTTGTTCCATCTTAAAGTTTTTTAATCCTCAATTACAATAAATAGATCTACGATATGTATGCTGCATAATAACCATGATTTGGTAACTATATACACGTAGTGCGTTGCTATACGGTCAACTGATTTTTTTAGATTTTTGAAATACATCTTCAATGCTATCACATATTATCGCCAAATCATTAGATGAGTTAATCAATTTACTGTATTTTTCGCATGCTGATTTAACTGAATCAGAAGATAATAATTGTTTTATTTTTTTTGTGGCTTTATTTTTAGTATAGTTTTTTTGGGATAGTATCATTCCCAAACTTAATTTTTCTATCCTCTCACCATTATCAGCTTGATCAAAATAAAAAGGTATAATTAATTGAGGTGTTTTGTAGGATATGGCTTGAGATGATGTACCAATACCGCCAGGGTGAACAATCAAAGCAACCTTAGGTAGTACTTTGTGAAGTGGAACATATAAAGCACTAATTTCAGTTTCTGGGTTAAGAGTAGGTAGTTGTTCTGGGTATTGCGTTAAAAATATTGCTCGCATACCTAATTCACGAACTATTTTAATTGAAGATTCAAAAAACTCATGAGCTTGAGTTACACCAGTTCCACAAGTAAATAGTATTGGAGGTGATCCATTTGCTAGGAAGTCCTCAACTTCTAAAGATAATGGTTTATCTTCATTATATTCTATAAATCCTGTTGTTTCTGTATGTTTTGGCCAATCGCTAGAAATTTTAGCAAACCATGATGGAAATAAACATATTAATTTTTGATTCGAATACATCCATTTAGAGGAAATATTTTTAACTTTTTGTAAGCCTATTTCAGTGCGAAATCTATTCATGGGCAAATACAATCTATCTAGAAAATAACGATCTACAGTGTCAAAAATTATTTTACGTAGAAAATACGGAAGCTTATGAAGTTTTGAATCTACAGTAGTTGGTGGATTAACTACACTCCAAATCGTATAAGGTTGTAAGCAAATATTTATTAATGGTAGATTAAGTTTTTCACTTGCTATTTTTGCTCCTACCATAACAGGTGTTGAAATTAATATTGTATCTGTTGTGTCCATCACTGAAATAATATTGAGTATTGGTTTTATTGAGTCTTGTGTATAGCCTAAAAATTTTGAGATCATTTTTTGCTGAGAATATCTATTTAAGTTTGGTGTATTTATTAGATTTAAATACTCATATGAGCTGCTGCATGATATAAATTTAAGCCCTTTTGAGTTAACTAAATTCTCATATATTCCAGAACTAATCAAAGTGACATCATGCCCCCTAGTTTTTAATTGCATACCTATAGCAATTAAAGGATTAATATCCCCACGAGTACCTAGATTAATTAAAATAGCTTTCATAAACCTCCTCATATTTAAATATATATGCAAATCTTAATCGCAATTTCAAATACATATTGAAGCGGTGTGTCATACTTAATAAAAACCTAGTGTTACTTCAATGAAGGTGGAGGATTACCTCCACCTTCAAACTCAGAAATTGCGACAACGTTATTTTTTATGGTTTCTGAAATTGCGTCTAATGGTAGATTATTATAGTGCCCAGATTCATTTTCTTCAAATGGATCCTCCATATCTTCAGCTAAGATTTCAAGACCAGATAATATATATACAAAAACAATAATTATGGGAATAATTAAAATTCCAAATGTTTCAGCCCATCCAAAAGGAAATACCATCATATAAAAATGTAGGGCTCTATTTACAAAAATCTTGAATGGAGCTGGTATCGGAGTATTGGATATTTTTTCACATCCACCAATAACATCTATAATATTTGCTAGATGAATGTCAATCGCCAAATATTGCTCAAGCGATATTTGATTACTATTTCGATAAAAATTAATTCTTTGATACATGTAATTAACTACTATAGTTGGTAAATGATCAGTAGGTTTAAATTTTAAACCTATCTCATCTAGAATGTTTTCACAAATGTTACGGTGGCGACGCAGATGATTTTTAAATAATAGTGGGAAATTTTGAAGACATTTATTAAATACTACATCATTTTTTAACCCAATATAGTTGTTAAATTTAAGAGCTAGATTGCGAGAGTTGTTAACAAGGCTACCCCACAATGTACGACCTTCCCACCATCTAGCATACGAACTATTTACCCTAAAAACAACTAGAATAGATAGTACAAAGCTAAAAATCAAATGAAATTGCCCAAGATTGGTTGGCACTTTATCAAAAATTTTATCGAAAAAGTTTTCTCCAAATACAATTACTGCCGAATAAATTGAGAGAATGATTATTGTTCTGCGTAACTTTTTGAATAATGGATCTTTATATTTATTAAAAGAGAATTCAATTAGGGTGTTTAGATATGATTTTATAAACTTAGTTTCCATAGGCTGCCTTATTAAATATTATATTTCTTCAATCTTTTTTCCTGATAATCCAGCTTTTATTGCTTTATCCATACGCTTATTTGCAAAGTTACTGGTTATTTGATTAAGTCGTGTGCTTAGTTGTTTTAAAATTGCTGCAGGTGATAGATTACTAGTTTCCAAAAGAGGTTTTGGATTAATTCCTTCAATTTGAGTCTTTATTTGTCTAATCAAGAGTAATATCTGTTGCTCTTCATTATTACTTAAAAGCTCATGATCAGTTTTCATGGCTTGTTCTATTACTTGAACTAAGCTAATAGCATCGATTTTGGCTTCGCTAAAGAGTCTATTATCGATATCGTCTGTGGCGTATTTGATAGAATCCTTTAGCATGCTTGTTATTTGCTCAGTACTTAACCCAAAACTTGGTTTTACTTCAATACTACTCATAACCCCAGTATTTTGCTCAACTGCACTAACTGATAAAATACCATCTGCATCAATCTGGAATGTTATCCTGATTTTTGCGGCTCCTGATGTCATTGGAGGTATATTTTTAAGGCTGAATTTTGCTAAAGAACGACAATCATCGACTAATTCACGTTCACCTTGAAGTATGTGTATAGTCATTGCGGTTTGACCGTCTTTGTAAGTCGTGAAATCCTGAGCTCTAGTAACAGGTATTGTAGAGTTTCTTGGGATGATTTTTTCAACTAGCCCCCCCATGGTTTCAAGCCCAAGAGATAACGGTGTTACATCTAGTAGCAATAAATCATCATCTCGGTTTCCAGCAAGATTATCAGCTTGAATTGCAGCACCAAGAGCAACTACCGTATCAGGGTTAAGTGATGTAAGTGGTGGCTTATTAAAGAAACTATGCAGTGAAGTCCGTAGATTATTCATTCTAGTTGAGCCACCTACCAAAATTACTTGGTTGATATCATCAATGGTGATTTTTGCATCACGAAGAGCTTTTTTTACTAGCGTAATAGTTTTATTTAGTAGACTTTCTGACATATCCCAAAAATCATTTTGTGTAACTACTAAACTATATGGAGCCTTATTTAGAGTAAAATTAATTTCGGTAGAATCATGTATGCTCAAAGCTTCCTTAGCATTTCGAGAAGCTATCATTAGTGTGGCTTCTTCAATATCATTTATATAGTTAGTGCCGATTTTATTAATAATAAAATCATAGATAAGTTTATCAAAATCATCGCCCCCAAGATTTGTATCACCATTTACTGCTAAAACTTCAAATACACCTTGATTAAGTGATAATATCGACACATCAAAAGTACCGCCACCTAGATCATACACCAAAAAAGTTCCGGATTCGGTGTTTTCAAGCCCGTAGGCGATAGCTGCAGCAGTTGGTTCATTTAGTAATCTTAGTACTTTAAGTCCTGCGATTTCAGCTGCTTGTTTGGTTGCTTGACGTTGATTGTCATCAAAATATGCTGGTACTGTAATTACCGCACCAATTGGCGCTTCACCAAGACTATTTATAGCGATTTGCTTTAGATGAAATAATATATCTGATGATACTTGAACGGGGTTTTTATCGCTTAATTCAACTCCGAGACCCATAAATCGTTTGGCAGAAATTATAGTGTTTTTGGGGTCTTTAGTTCTAAAATTAAGAGCCTCATGACCAACTGTTATTTTATTTGAAGCATAATGAACAACTGAGGGGGTTAATTCATTACCATTATAATCCTTAAGTACTGTAGCTACACCACTTTTTACTGTTGCAACAAGTGAGTTTGTAGTACCTAAATCAATGCCGATAGCAATATTTCTATGGTGCGGCTCTGATATTTGTCCTGGTTCTGAAATTTGTAATAATGCCATAGTTTACTCGTTGATTTTATCAGCAATTGAATTTAATAAACGTGTATAAAATCCAAGTTGTTTGGTTAAATTAAGTGCTTTTTGAAAGTCTTTGTGAATAAATGTATCCTTTAAACTATCTAATAATTGTTTGTGTTTGTTATTTATTATTTGTTCTAATTCTTCTAATAACAATATGTTACTATTCGCTTCATCAATTAGTTCATGAAGTTCCATTTGTTCACTCAAAAATTCTAGCGGTAGCTGCGTATCCTTGGCTAAATCAAGAGGGTAACCATATATTTTTAGTAGAGCGATACTTCTATTTAATGGGATTTTAAGTGTAGTATAGCAGCTATTAATATGAGCTGATACTAAATCGGTTGATAGCTCATTGTTGATAGTATTATCGGGATGAAACTCTTTTTGAAGTTGATAGAGTTTAGTGCTTAATCTCGCAGTATCTATTACAAATTGGGGTTCAATTTCAAAAATCTCAAAGCAGTTTTTTTTAAGAATAGATTCTACATTATTCATAAGCTTAGACCGTGAAACTCTCGCCACATCCACATTCATCTTTCACATTTGGATTTGTGAATTTAAAGCCTTCTTGGAGTCCTTCGCGGGTATAGTCAAGACGAGTGCCATCTATATATAGGAGACTTTTCCTATCAACAATAACTTTAACACCTTCTGATTCAAAGATCTCATCATCAGAGTTTATAGTATCCACAAACTCAAGTTTATAAGCAAGTCCAGAACAGCCTGTGGTTTTAACCCCAAGTCTTAGACCAATACCTTTACCTCGGTTTTTGATAAAGGTGCAAACTCTTGAAGCTGCATTAGTAGTTAGGGTGATAGCCATTTTAATTCCAAAAATTAATGTTTGCTACGGTAATTAGCAACTGCTGCTTTTATTGCATCTTCTGCAAGTACTGAACAGTGAATTTTAACTGGTGGTAATTCTAGCTCTTCTGCAATTTGACTGTTTTTAATCATTTGAGCTTCATCGAGGTTTTTACCTTTTAGCCACTCAGTAACTAGAGATGATGAAGCAATAGCAGATCCGCAGCCATAAGTTTTGAACTTAGCATCTTCAATAATCCCATCATCACTAACCTTGATTTGTAGTTTCATAACGTCACCACAAGCAGGAGCACCAACCATCCCAGTACCAACACTAGGATCTTCTTTATTAAGAGCACCTACGTTTCTAGGGTTCTCATAATGATCTATAACTTTATTTGAATACGACATTTTGTATCTCCTAATTATGTAATATTATATCACGTTCGCCATGCTCTTGCCACTCATAATTACTTACATCAACACCGTCTTTAAACATTTCCCAAAGAGGTGATAAATCACGTAGTTTAGCAACTTTATCATTTAGCAATCTAACCGTATAGTCAATCTCTTCTTCGGTTGTAAAGCGACTAAGGCTAAAACGGATTGAGCTATGAGCTAACTCATCATTCCTTCCAATAGCACGAAGCACATATGATGGCTCTAATGATGCTGAGGTGCATGCAGAACCACTAGATACTGCGATATCCTTAATCGCCATTATTAGAGATTCACCTTCAACATAGTTGAAACTTACGTTTAGATTATGAGGAACTCGATGTTTCATGTCCCCATTGATATAGATTTCTTCTATTGATTTTAATCCAGTAAGTAGTTTATCTTGTAATTTTTTAATTTGTGGTAATTCCGTAGCAAGAGAAGCTTTAGCAATCGCAAACGCTTCACCCATTCCAACTAGTTGGTGGGTGGGTAGGGTGCCAGATCTAAATCCACGCTCATGCCCTCCACCATGAATTTGAGGTATAAGGCGAATGCGTGGACGACGGCGAACATATAATGCTCCCACTCCTTTTGGGCCATAGGATTTATGTGCTGAAAAACTCATTAGATCAACTGCTAGCTCTTCTAAACTAAAGTCAACTTTACCAACTGCTTGAGCAGCATCAACATGAAATATAATATTTTTGTCACGGCATAATGAACCAATAGCTTCAATGTCCTGAATAACCCCAATTTCATTATTTACGTACATTACTGAGATAAGGATAGTATCTGGTCTAATAGCCGAAGCTAGTTTTGATAAATCGATTAAGCCATTTGTTTCAGGGGTTAGATAAGTAACTTCAAATCCCATTCTTTCTAACTCACGCATAGTATCAAGAGTGGCTTTGTGCTCGGTTTTAATGGTTATTAGGTGACGTCCACGATCTTGATAAAAATTAGTAGCACCCTTAATTGCTAGGTTAATTGACTCAGTAGCACCTGAGGTCCAGATAATTTCTTTACTATCAGCACCAACCGCATTAGCTACTTGCTCCCTTGCGTTTTCTACAGCTTCATCAGTTGTCCAACCAAAAGAGTGTGAACGCGAAGCAGGATTACCAAACTCTTCTGTTAGAAACGGCATCATTTTGTCCAATACTCTTGGATCTATCTTGGTAGTTGCTGAATTATCCAAATAAATTGGTAATCTGAGTGACATAGTTTGTATCTCTTTAAAATATTATATTCTAGTTATTGTTTTATTTAGTTTTACTTCTGTTATACCTGTTGGGCTTTTTATTAAGTCCTTAAGAGTAATACCCTCTAAGTACTGGTACACATGATTAGTTAAACCATTCCACAGGTCATGAGTAAGACATTTATTATTTGAATGGCAGTTCTTAAGACCGTTACAGCTCCTTGCGTCCATATCATCATCTACTGCTTTAATTATTTCGGAAATACTAATTTTATTCATTTCCCGAGCTAACATATAACCGCCTCTTGGGCCTTTATAGCTTTTTACCATCCCAAAACGCCGTAGTTTTACAAATAATTGCTCTAAATAAGATATTGAAATTCCCTGACGCTCGCTAATAGCGTATAATGTTATAGGGGAGTTATCACTATATATTGCAATATCTAGCATTGCTGTTACTGCAAATTTTCCCTTAGTTGTTAATTTCATGTGCGTATTTCCATATTCTTATAACATAATTCTATATTAGTTGAGTGGTTTTGTCAAGTATTGTTTGCTAGATTCAAGCATGAAATGCAACAGCCATTTTTTTTCTTTTAGCAATATTTA
>CAZJFO010000057.1:504-11722 GCA_964545465.1 uncultured Neisseria sp. | reverse complement strand
ATAACAACCTGAATTACTCATTCAGGAGTTTCCTTTCACTTTAGAATCTAGCATCGGACGATTATGTTTTTGATTGTTGCAAGGATTATCAAACAGTCTTGAAAAAATGAACGAGTTTTTACATACTTTACAGCATATGCAAGTTTTTTGGGCATAATATCATTGATATAGCTAGTTTTAGGATCAACACTTTTTGCTAATTGCATGCTTTCATCAATCATTATAATTGATGACCAATCAGTAATACCTGGACGAACTGACAGTACTGTTTTTTTAATTGCTTCTGGATACAACTCCACATACTCAGGAACTTCAGGACGAGGTCCAACTATAGACATCGCCCCCCAAATAACATCCAACAACTGAGGCAACTCATCGAGTTTATACTTTCTTAAGAATTTGCCAATTAGTGTAATCCTAACATCATCACCAACTGTGATTTTATCACCTAACGATTCAGCATCTACCACCATAGTTCTAAATTTATGGATACGGAAATGCTTACCATCTTTACCTACACGAATTTGCCTAAAGAATATCTCACCACTGCTGGTAGATTTTATCATAATTGCAATAATTATAAAAAATGGACCAAGTAGTAACAATCCAAGCATAGAAAAAACAATATCAAAAACACGCTTTAATACCATTAGCTAAGTATTTCTTTGATAGTATTAATTACATAATCTTGGTCATCATTAGTCATTTTAGTATATAACGGAATAGATACTGCATTTTGATAGTATTTTGTTGCATTTGGAAACTGACTATCATTCAAACTATAACGCTCTTTCCAGTAAGGCTGCATATGTAATGGAATATAATGAACCGACATTCCAACACCCTTATCACTCATAGCTTGTATAAAATCATTACGTGATATTTTATCCGTATTTAACTGACAACAAAATAAATGCCATGAATGTAGATCTGTTGCAGGATTTTTAATATTAGGTGGCAAAATAAGCGGTAATTCTGCTAATTCGCTTAAATACCTTTGGGCTATTTTTTGGCGAATCAACTGAAATTTATTGGCCTTCGCTAACTGACAAATACCTATACTACTAGCTATATCACTTAGATTATATTTAAATCCCGGAGCAATAATCTCATAATACCAAGCTGGGGTTTTAGACGTAAACCTATCAAAAGCATCACGACTGATACCATGTAGGCGCATAACTTTACAACGTTTAATAACTTCTGGATTTTTACTAACTATCATCCCGCCCTCACCTGTTGTAATAGTTTTATTAGCATAAAAACTATAAACTATGGCATCACTACCATGCTGCCCAACCATCACATTATTAATCTTACTCGGACAAGTGTGTGCAGCATCTTCTATCACGCGAAGGTGGTGTTTCTTTGCTATTGCCAGTATCGCATCCATATCGCATGGCAAACCACCAATATGCACTGGAATAATAGCTTTAGTTTTTTTGGTAATTTTACTCTCGATTTGATTAATATCAAGACATAGCGTATTTAAATCACAATCAACAAATATAGGATCAGCACCCAAATATCTAACCACTTCAGCAGTTGCTGTAAAAGTAAGTGTTGGTACGATTACCTCATCTCCTTCTTTTACCCCACAAGCCTCAAGAGCAAGATGAAGACCAGCTGTTGCTGAATTAACTGCAATAGCATCAATGCCGCCACCGATGTAAGAAGCAAAACATCTCTCAAACTCTAATGTTGATGGACCAGTTGTAACCCAACCCGAGCGAAGCGTATTTACAACTGCCGCAATCTCTTCCTCTCCAATATCAGGAAGTGCAAAAGGGATGAATTTGGTTTCAGACATTATTTATAAACTTTCACACTCGCACCTGTTGAACTAATTTCAACCCTAAAATCACTAACTTGATTTGAATTTGAAGAACATTCTACTGTTTGAGATTGTCCACCATAAATCTGTAATGCTGTCCATTGCACTTCACCGCTTAAATCAAATTTATTTGAATCATAAAAATGACAACGATAGTAAATATCTTGTGGAGTATCGCGTGAGTCATTGATAATAGTAGCCTGAGCCATAAAAACACCATTTACACGTTTAGTACGTAAATCAGTAATTTCAATATTTTTTACTTCACCAATAACATTGGTTTTACTTTTAATTGTACCCGTGCTACCACAAGCTACAAGACTTCCTAACAAGCCAACCGATATAACCATTTTTTTTAACATATATTTTTCCTTAATAATAAATAAAAACCTTAGTGCAAGAGCATTGACACCATCCTTATGCTGTTTGCCAACACATACTTTGTCATCCCAAACAAAAATATTTTGCTGTTCGTATCGAGTTTGGGACCCATACCTAAATCATCCATAACATTAATTACTAAAATAAACCTCTGAACCAATTACCCGATAGCTTAAAATCGCATAACTACTTGTTAAATTAACCTGAGTCTCATATGTTCTACCGTTATTCGTAACCCTAATCATATGCTCACCTTTTTTAAGCCTCATACGCTTCACATTAATAGCACTTGGAAGTAATGACCAAGTCCTCTCATCAGCAGACCCAAGAACTATACCACCAACTACAGCAAGTAAGCTACCAATAGTACCACCGGCACTACATGAAGTTTGTTGTAATGTGATATCTTTTGCCGCTCTAATAATATTTCTTAAAAATATACCTGGTAGATTATCATGTAAATAACGAGCCGCCATTAAATTAAAATCAGTAAATAGTATTGTTTGCTCTGTAATACCATCTACCGATAGATTAATATTTTTATAACTATCTTTAGTTACAACAAGCTCAGGGAAGGAAATAGTAACAGCATTTACACAACTATTTTGTCCACGATTTGTAGTAAATGGAATACTAAATTGTACTGATTTTAATTCTGGGGCATGACCTAGCTCTTCTACCAATAATAAATCGGTACTATTCTTATCTGGTAAGTTTTTAGTATCAATATTCGCTATAGATTGTGAAATTAGCATATTATTTGGATTTAACTGCCCGGCTCTAACATATCCTGGACGCGCCAAACTCATTTCACCTCGAGCTTCAAATATAAACCCTGCCAAATAATGACTAAAAGCATTTTGATAACTATTTTTTAGTGCCAAAACCTCTGGAGAATTTACAGCCCCAAAGTCATACTTGTTTTGATTATCTCTTTGAAATTTATCATAGCTTGGAAAGCCTTTAGGAGCACTTTTAGCATCTTGGGCACTTTTTGCGTACTGAGTATCTCGATAATTTTGAATTATATCTTCAAGATTATACATCCGCATAATCTCTATCCGTGAAGAATCAATATCATTTAAGGACATAAAATTAAGCGACTTATAAGTTGGCACCATTACTTTTTCGTAATCTTTAGCTACATAATCAAGCACTTTATCGTTAATAATACTTGCTTCGATAGTATCACTTATGCTACCTAAAGTACCATTATGGAAACTATCTATCCAAGCATTAATAAAGCCCTCTGCATTAGTAAAGTCTTTATTACTTTGCGGGTAATTATCCGACATGCGCATAAGCGTACCATGCTCTAGATAATATAACAAGCTCTCATTCTTAGGTAGTTTGGCTTCTGACTGACTTATATTACCTTGTTGTAAATTATTGATGGTAGATTTCATATCACTTGAATATGAACTAAGTGGATTATTCGCACATCCAAAGACTAAAAAACATATAACTAAAGTTAGATATTTATTAGTTGTAAACTTTAACATCTGTAACTACCACACTTTCAGCATTGGATTTATTTTCACTACTTATAATAAAATTATATTGGGTATTCATCTCATCAACCACATTAGATGCTAAGTTAATTGATGCATTTTGAACTAATGCACCGATATTATGATGCCATTGGCTATTAGATTTATTAAATGAAGATACAATTTTGACATCAGAGCTACTTCCTGTTGCACTAAAATTAGCCATAATTACATTATCTTTAACACGAACTAATTTAAAATCACCAGCAACCTCAACAACATATTGCTTTGTTGTACTGTTCGTATCTTTAATCAGATAACTATCCTCATTCTCACCAATATAACTTATCTCTCCAACTAAAAGATAATTATTTTCACTAGATTCGTTAAGACTATCAACAACTCTATAATTCCCAGTTTTAATTAATGCACCTCTTATATTGGCACTAAATTTTGGCATCGAATTAGTAACACGACGACGGATATTAGTAGATTCGACACCTTCACTGCCACCAATAATGCTAGCTATTTTCATATCAGGCATAACTATATTTGCAACAGCAAATGAAGTAGCAGCATACAATGTAATTAAAATAAAAAACACCAATTTGTTCATAGTAATACCTATTAAATGCCATAGATAACTATGGCATAAGGATTAATTTACTTTAGTTTTACGAATTTGTTTCTCATTTGCCCATAATTCAGTACCCTCATCAACCTTAATCAAAGACATATTAAATTGATAAAAGACATCTTTCATATCAGCATTAGTTTTACTAATACTGCTAACAAACCCATCAAGTCTGCATTGTGCAGATTTCATCTGACCCGTTTTGGTTGGGTCTTTATATAGCCCACTATTATTTTGACGGGATAGTTCATCAGTTTGATTTTGCATTTGAGCTTCTGATAATACATACTTAGAGGTAACTAAATTAGATTTCATTAACCTAGTTTTTATACTTTGAGTAATCGTCTCCGTGTCAATATACTGATCAGTCTTATTTCTAACCGCTGATACTGTATATGTTTTACATCCATTTAGTGCTCCAGATTTAATCAAATCATCTGCCATATTTTGAGCTACCATATTTAAATCAGTCGAACCAAAGTCCGTATTAACAGTCTCAACCGCATTGGTATCACCATAGCTAACTTTACCGCTGCCAACAACTGGTGCATTAGTCATACCACACCCATTTAACCACATTAAAGAGGTTAACATTGCAACGCCTTTATTAAATTTAATCATTTTCACTCCTTCTAATTAATTCAAAACCACCCCTATCAGTACGTTTAACCATACCAATATCCTCCAAATGTGCCATTATTCGAGCAGCTCTATTATACCCAATCCCAAACCTAGTTTGTAAAGAACTTATCGAACAGCGTTTAGTATCATAGATAAATTTAACCGCCTCATCAAAAATTGGATCTTTTTCAGTGTCATTATTATTTGATTCGTCCTCAAACCCAGGTAACTCAACACCATCAGTTAAACCATTTAATACTTCATCCACGTATTCTGGACTACCCGTAGCTTTTAGGTATTCTACCACTTTGTTTAATTCATCATCATTTACAAAGGCACCATGAATACGTTGTGGAAATCCAGACCCAGGCTGCAAGAATAACATATCCCCTTGACCAAGTAGTGTCTCAGCACCCATTTGATCCAAAATAGTTCTTGAATCAATCTTACTTGATACTTGAAAAGATATCCGAGCAGGAATATTGGCTTTAATCAGACCTGTGATCACATCAACGGAAGGTCGTTGAGTAGCAACTATCAAATGAATACCAACCGCACGTGCCTTTTGTGCAATACGCGCAATATATTGCTCAATTTTTTTACCAGTTACCATCATTAAATCAGCTAACTCATCGATAATAACCACAATATATGGCCATTTTTCTAGATATTCAGGTGCATCATCACTAGCAAATGGATTAGCAATTGGATTATTACTTTTATCAGCATCAATAATTTTTTGATTAAAGGAGCTAATATTCTTACACCCAATTTTAGCCATGACTTTATAGCGGCGCTCCATTTCACCAACAGTCCATTTTAAAGCATTTGCTGCTTGCATCATGTCTGTTACAACTGGTGCTAATAGATGTGGAATATCCTGATAAAAAGATAACTCAACCATTTTAGGATCAATCATGATAAATTTAACTTCATCAGGAGTAGCTTGAAATAGAATAGATAATATCATTGCATTAACCGCAACTGATTTACCAGATCCTGTAGTACCTGCTACCAATAAATGTGGCATTTTTGCAAGATCAGTTACTACTACTTTACCAGCTATATCCTTACCCAGAGCAAGTGTTAGTTTACTTTGACTACTAGTATATACAGGAGAATCAAAAATTTCTTTCAAATATATAATTTTTCGTTTAAAATTAGGTACCTCAATACCCATTGAGTTCTTACCAGGTATCGTCTCAATAATACGAACATTAGTAAGAGCCAAGCCACGGGCTATTTCTTTACCCAAAGCAACAATTTTATCTCCTCGCACCCCACGAGAAGGTAATAATTCATACCTAGTAATAACTGGACCACTTTCAGCATTCGTAATTTTAGCCTCAACCCCAAACTCAGATAATTTATTCTCAATAGACATCGACACAAATTCTAGAGTTTCAGCAGAAACTGTCTCTAATTGCAATGCTGGAGGATTTAGCAAAGAAGTCCTCGGTAAGTCACCATTTGGATGATTCTGAACTGCTACTTTACTAGTTCTAATTATTTTGACCGCTGGTTCTTCTATACCAAGCTCTAATTCTTTATCAGTATCTTTAGCATCCTCTATTATAAATGGAATATTTTGTGATGCATTTCCAAAACGTCTATTAATTAGCTGTTGCTGCTTAGAATCATTATCATCCAAAAGGCTACTAAAATCATCATCCGGTGTTTCTATAACACTCTTTGGTTGAGCATTTAATTGAGTAGTGGTCAAACCATTCTTATAATATGGTATCAAACCAACTATAGACTCCACAACAAAACCAACCACCTCAGATAAATTAAGTAAAGACACGCTAAACGTACATGCAAAAAAAGTAATAGCGGTTAAAAACACACCAATTGTAGTTTGAAGATAGCCAAAATCACTCGCAAAATAGTTATATAATATCTTACCTAATAACCCACCATTACCATTATGTAACGTAGCATTTGGAGAATAATATAATACTAAATACTCAATAATAGTTGAGCTAATCAAAAGCATTATAAAGCTTACAATCTGAAAAATAATATACCAATTACCAGTAGTAATACTACTTCTAATAATCTTACGATAACCAAGGTAGAAAACACCTATAAATAACCACCAACCTGAACGACCAAATACTGAGAAGATTATATCTGCTATATAAGAACCTAAAAGTCCAAATTTATTATTAATTATATTCGAGTCTGAACTTCTAAACCAAGATGGATCATTAACTGAATAAGTAAATAACATACCACCTAATACCAAAGCAAGTGCAAATAAAAGCACGGCTGTGAAATCATTAATTAATCGTGCTGACGTATCAGGTAGTATTGTAGTTCTATTTTTAGTAGCAAATTTAGTTTGACGTAACATTGTATTTATGACCCACTTTAGGTATATTATTTTAGGTTATTTAGTTTATTTAACTCTTTAATAGTAGCATCAATATCTACAGTAGTATTACTTATATTAATTTTTTGCAAAGCTTCAAGTTTAGCATCAATTTCTTTAAAACCAGTATAATTAGCAAAACTTAAACCAAGAACTTGACGTGCCATCTTAAGATTATATTGAAAACTTACTTCATCATGCTGTAAAACAGCTAGTTTTGCCCCTAGAAGACCCATTCTTATATCATCAATAACTATTGGCAATTTTATATTGCTATCAATAGCACCAACACGTTTTACTTTAATCAAATCTAATAAGCTTTCTTTAATGTTTGACCAAAACTGCTTTAATTTAGTATCTTTAGTAATGGTACTTGGTTCAGATTCTTTATCTAAACTCATATTAGATAATAATGCCCCCAAACTATCTAACTCACTATTGATAGTCACACTATCAATCTTAGGATGCGATTGTAATTTGGTAATATCACCAGTAATAGCAAACTTAATACCTGTAAAGATCGGTTCATTATTACCATCAAGGATTTCTTTAGCATAATTTAATATACGGATACTACCTCCAATATCACCATATACAATAAGACCTTGATTTGCAAGACTAATCATTTGATTTAACTGAAATATAATCACATTATTTTGTTTACCTGATAAGCTACTTACCTGGTTGTCTATTTTACTTATTGAACTACTAAGATTTGTTTGTATAATTTGATTTGCTTTATTTTGAGCATTATTACTAGCTTTTAGCAATTCAATTTGATATTTAAGTTCTTTATTAGAATTTATTTGATTATAATATAAATAACCAAGTCCACCAACGCTAACCATAGATAACGCTAAAAGCCCCAATTTACTTGTTTTTACTGTATCAGTCATTTTAAGCCTTTAATTAATTCAATTATAGATTTTCTATCAGTTCTTTCTGACAGCAATACCTTAAATGCCCCAGATTGAATTAATTTTTGCTCTATTCTTGAATGCATTGTCAAAAATAAGCAATTTCTTAATAACTCTAAGCAGTTAGAGATTTTGGCTTGCTCAAATAACCATTCCACCAAACCACTACTAGTAACTACTATACCTTTAACCCCATCTATTAGAAGCATTTTTTTAAAGTCGTCAGGATCAATGTGCCGCTTTATCCTCTTATATATATCAATAGTTGTCCACTTGATATTGTGTCTTGCCATATTTAAAAATAGCTGCTCACTACCACCATCCCCCTTAATTACCAAGACCATTTTATTTTGAAGCCCTAGATCAAGAAGTTTTTCATTAAACAATGCGGCACCACCAGCTCCAAGTGTTGGGTAGATAACTTCTTTGTCAGTTAGTTTGGATAGTTTAGATGCACTAGCAGGACCCACTGTAATAAAAGTTGGTTTTTTTGCTAATTTAATAACTTCTCTCAGATAATCAATAACAGTTGGGGATGGAATAATAACATAATCAAATTGATTCAAATTTTGTTGTACAAAAATCTGGTTATGACTATCAAATTCAATATCCATAATATTTAACTCAATACCATTAACATGAATCGAAGCTAAGCCATTAATCATAGACTGCATATGTAGATTTGGGCAACAAACTAAATACATACTATTTATACTTTTTCAAAATATTAAAAGCCCCATTGTCCATAAGCTCACTTGCACAAGCTCTAGCTAATGAAATACAATCTTTAGCATCACCAATTATTGTTGACTTTGCACAATAACCAGTTTCTTTATCCAATATTATAGCATCTAATTTTAAACTATGATTTTGAATTATCGCATGAACACCAATTGGAACACTACAACTAGCCTCTAGGAATCTCCCAACTTCACGTTCACAAGATACTTCTATAAATGTTTTTTGATGTGTAAGTTTACTTAATAATTCAACTATAAAATAATTATCTTGAAGCGTTTCGATTGCTAGTGCTCCCTGCCCTATTGATGGGATAAATATATCTTTTGGTAAATATTGTTTTATCCGTTTAGCTAATCCTAATCTTTTTACCCCCGCACTAGCTAATATAATAGCATCATATTCATTATTATCAAGTTTCTTGATTCTAGTTATAATATTTCCACGAAGCAGCTTTACTTTAAGCTTAGGGTAATGTTTGTTTAATACACTAGAACGTCTAAGTGAAGAAGTGCCTACTACCGCACCATCTGGCATATCCTCAAAACTTTGGTATTTATCTGAAATTAAAACATCTGATGCGTCTTCACGCTCCAAAATTGCGGCTAAAACAAAGCTAGAGTTTAGGTTTGCTGGCAGATCTTTTAGAGAATGAACAGCAATATCAGCTTCATACTTTATTAAAGAACGTTCAAGTTCTTTAATAAACAACCCCTTACCACCAATTTTATCCAAACTAGTATTTAAAAACCTATCTCCTTCGGTAGTTATACCGATTATTTGGGTAGTTATTTCCGGATAAAGTTCAGTTATCTTTTGTGCAACATGACGAGCTTGCCACAGAGCTAATTCGCTATTTCTACTAATAATTCGTATCGTATTTTGCATATATTATCTCTTGAGATTCACCTATGGAAGAATTATAATATAAAACCAGACTTGATAGAACAGTATTTACCTGCAAACCTGATATTTTGTATTGTGTATTTATACCTTAGATTATGTTTACACAAAATTCTGTGGCACTCTAAAAAAAGGTTGAAACTTCTTCGGGGCTTAAATCACGCCAGACACCTACTTTAAGATTTGCATCAGAAACACCATTAATTCTCACGCGTTTTAAATTCGTAACTAGATACCCCTGATTTTCTGCCATACGCCTTATTTGACGGTTTATACCTTCGGTGAGAATAATCTTATAAGTAAAATCATCCACTTGTTCAACTATTGCTTTTTTTAATTGTTTATTATCTAGTCTAATACTACCATTACCTTGTTGTATCAAAAAGTTTTTAGTTATCGGCTTATTGACTCTAACTATATACTCTTTAGGATACTCCCTAGCAGCAACGCTATATACAAACTTACCATCACTAGAAAGTATCAGTAAGCCATGGCTATCTTTATCCAATCGCCCAGCATAAGTGAGGTTTTTGATTTTTGGTAATAATTCAAAAATATTTTTACCATCAAGAGCACTTTTACTACAAACATAACCCATTGGTTTATTTAATAATATATATCTAAATCCAGATATAGCTTCGTCTACTTTAGGTGTTATAGTAACCACATCATGAAAGGTGTCAACTTTGTAACCCATTTCAGTAACAACTTGTCCGTTAACTAAAACATAACCATTAGCAATAAATTCATCAGCCTGACGCCGCGAACAAATACCAAGATCTTTTAGATGTTTATTTAGTCTAACCATAAGAGACCTTTAAACTCCAAACATACAATTATTCCACATTTTACCCTGACTATAATTGATAAAAAACCTGAGGTAAATATCCTCAGGTTTTTTAAAATACTAGGCAAAATTACTTTTTATCAGTACCTTCTGTATACTCAGCATCAATAACATCATCTTTAGCATTTGCTGAAGATGGTTCTTCATGGGCAGCAGCTCCAGAGGCACCTGCAGCATCAGCAGCACCTTGCATATCCTTATACGCCATTTCACCAATTTTTTGCGAAGCTGTCATAAGCTCATTTACTTTAGCCTCAATATTAGCTTTATCATCAGATTTCAATGCTTCTTCTACAGCACTAATTGCTGCTTCAATTTTTTCTTTCTCAGAAGCATCAATTTTATCACCATGTTCAGTCAATGATTTCTTAACTGAATGCACCATAGCATCAGCACTATTTCTAGCTGCTACTAATTCAGTAATTTTCTTATCTTCATCAGCATGAGCTTCAGCATCTTTAACCATTTGCTGAATTTCA
>CAZJFO010000057.1:0-494 GCA_964545465.1 uncultured Neisseria sp. | reverse complement strand
CTTCAGATAACCCAGAACTTGCTTGAATAGTAATCTTATTTTCTTTACCTGTTGCTTTATCTTTAGCTGACACATGTAAAATACCATTAGCATCAATATCGAATGTAACTTCAATTTGTGGCATACCACGAGAAGCAGGAGGAATATCAGTTAGATTAAACTGACCCAAACTCTTATTACCACTAGCTACTTGACGTTCACCTTGAAGCACATGTATTGTTACCGCTGTTTGATTGTCTTCTGCAGTTGAAAACACCTGTGATGCCTTAGTAGGAATAGTAGTATTCTTATTAATTAGCTTAGTCATAACACTACCCATAGTCTCAATACCAAGAGATAATGGAGTTACATCAAGCAATAACACGTCTTTACGGTCTCCAGATAGAACCGAACCTTGAATAGCAGCACCAACAGCCACAGCTTCATCAGAAGTCACGGCTTTTCTTGACTCTTTACCGAAGAATTCTTTTACTTTTTCGTGCACTTTTGGCATA
>CAZJFO010000056.1:0-11755 GCA_964545465.1 uncultured Neisseria sp. | reverse complement strand
TAATTATTTCTGTGAAGTGATTAAAGTTGGTATTGACAACGGGGCTCATCATAGATTATATGTCAAAAGATATTTTAGATTAAAGATGTTTTGGAGTTAAGATCATGCATTATAGATTTACTATTTATGGCATAAGCTGTAACAGTTGTATTAAAAAAATTACTGAATTATTTGAAGATAAAGCAAAGACAGAGAATTTAAAATTTAATAAAGATAACTCCCAAATTGAATTCGATACAAATTTGGAGATGAATTCTAATATCCTAAATAATTTATTAGCTACAATTGGAGATTATACGGTTGATTATGTTGGGGAAAAACACCAAACAAACGATGATATTACAAAACCTTCATATAGACCAATTTTCTTAATATTTACCTATCTATTGATAGTTAATATTTCACTTCTTATTGCTGGAGGGAGTATAAAAGGATTCATGACTAATTTTATGGCTAGTTTCTTTTTAGTGTTTTCTTTTTTCAAGCTATTAGATCTTAAGGGTTTTGCAGCTAGTTATTCTTCATATGACATAATCGCTCAAAAGCTAAGTTACTATGGTTATGTATATCCTTTTCTTGAGTTAGGGTTTGGGGTTGGCTATATATTATCTGGTAACAGTATTTATTTAAATATTGTTGTATTTATAGTAATGTTACTATCAAGTATTGGTGTAATTAAGGCAAAACTAACAAAACAAACTTTTTCTTGTGCCTGTGTTGGTACGTTTTTAAAAGTTCCATTGGGAAGTATTGCTATTATTGAAGATACTATGATGGTAATTATGTCATTATTTATGATTATTAATATAATCAAAGCATGATGTTAGAACACGCCAAATGCATTTGCATGGCTATGATTTTAAAGTGACATGTTAACTAAAAACCAAAACCACCGCATGTGAAAATGGACATACGGCGGCATGAAAGGACTAGCCATGTAGCTATCCTACTTGATATACAGTATTGATTAATCAGCTGATTTTTCAGATTTCGCTTCAACAGCAGGAATATCACTGATTGCAATAGCAGAACCTTCTGGTGCTTCAGCAATACCGGCAGCAACTACGATAGGAGCATCTTCTCCACGAAGTAAATTCACTAATACTACACCTTTTGGTATAACCAAATCAGATAGATGTAATGTTTGACCTGCAGCTATTTCTTTTAAATCTACAACGATATTATGAGGAATATCACCAGCTTTAGCACGAATTTCAACCTCAGTAGCAATATGAGTTATATGTGCACCTTGAACCTTAACAGCACGAGAAACATCTTCGTTAATGAATTGTAAAGGGATATGAATATGAATCTCTTCTTTATCATTAACACGTTGAAAATCTAAATGTAATACCTGTGGTCGGTATGCATGCATTTGAAAATCACGTAAAAGCACTTTTTCTTTTTTACCATCAACTTCAATGTCTAAGATAGAAGTATGGAAATTAGGACGCTTAAGCGCATGATAAATTATATTATGATCTAATGTTACAGGAGTAGCATCATTTGATAATCCGTAAACGATTGCAGGCACTAAACCATTGTGACGCAGGCGGCGGCTCGCTCCTCTACCATGCTCAGTTCTTGTTTGTGCATTTAATGTATCTATTGTTTTTAACATTTTTTATATCCAAAAAATTATTATTGATATATAGCTTGTCGCGACCAACAAACCACAACTTAGAGCCATTATTATAGCACAGCAGCATATTCTTTATCTAGTTTTTACATCTCGCTATACTGTGGGCCACTGCCACCGCTTGGAGGATACCAATTTATATTTTGCAGCGGATCTTTGATATCACAGGCTTTGCAATGAACACAGTTTTGGCTATGAATCTGTAGTTTGTCACCATTAATTATTTCATAAACCCCAGCTGGACAATAAGCACTTTCGGGAGAGTTAAATTTTTTCAGATTAACCTCTATAGGAATTTTTATATCTTTTAAATGCAAATGACATGGTTGATTTTCATCATGAGAAATATTTGCTAAATGCAGTGAGGCATTTTTTTCAAAGCTAATTACACCATCAGCTTTAGGATAATTTATTGTTTTGGTATTTTGCAGCAAACGCTCGTTATCTTTAACTTTCAACTTAAACGTCCAAGGTGCAACCCCGCGAAATAAATAATAATCAATTGCCGTATAAATTAAACCAAAATATAAACCAAAACGAAAACTCGGACGAAAATTTCTAATCTTGTACAGTTCAGTGTATATTGAGCTTTGCTGTAGCTTGGTGCTATAGCTAGCTGCCTCTTCTTTATTTAAGGACTCAACAACCGCACTAGCTGCAAGCATACCTGACTTAATAGCATTATGAACACCTTTAATTTTAGCAACATTAAGAAACCCTGCACTATCGCCAACTATAACACCACCAGGAAAACTAAGCTTTGGTAATGCCTGAATTCCACCCTCAACTACCACCCTTGCTCCATACTCAATCACTTTTCCGCCCTCTAAGATTGGACGAATTTTTGGATGAAGTTTAAACCTCTGAAATTCCGCATATGGATTTAAGCTAGGATTTTTATAATCAAGCGCAGTAACCAACCCAATCGACAACAATCCCTTATCCAAATGGTACAAAAACCCACCGCCATAGGCATTATTACCTAGAGGATACCCTATATAGTGTTCAACCCTACCCAAGTAGTGGTTAGACGGATCAATTTGCCAAATCTCTTTGATACCTAGCCCGTAGGTCTGAATACTTTTATCTTCATCAAGGCTATAGTGTTTAATTACTTGTTTCGCTAATGAACCTCTTGCACCTTCTGCTATAACAACCTGCTTCGATCTAATTTCAATTCCAGCTTGATAATTAGGCGTATGAGTACCATCACGAGCTAGACCCATATCACCTGTTATTACCCCAACAACTTTATTATCTTCAAAAATTGGGCTAACTGCAGCAAAAGCTGGAAAGATCTCAACACCTAAATCCTCAGCGTATAATGCAAGACGACCACAAAGATGACTAAGGCTTATTATGAAATTACCATCATTCGCAAAATCTTTGGGTATTGGTAATTTGAATTTGGAATTTTTAGTAAGGAACAGTAGGTCTTCACTAGTAACTTTTAACGATACAGGAAAATCCAGATTTGCCCAGTTAGGAATTAATTCATTAAGACCACTAGGATCCATGACGCAACCAGAGATTATATTAGCCCCAACACTGGCACCTTTTTCTATAATTGCAACAGATAATTTAGGATTAAGCTGTTTTAGATGAATTGCTGTTGCAATCCCGCTAGGACCAGCACCAATAATTATGATATCATAATTGATTACGTCACGATAGTCAGTAGTCATTTAATTTTTTAGTCTTCTGCATAATGTTTTTGCAGTTTTTCACGACGCTCTTGAGCTTCTACCGTAAGAGAAGCAGTAGGTCTTGCAATTAGGCGTTTCAGACCAATTGGTTCTCCAGTATCTTCACAAAAACCATAATCACCAGTCTCAATCAAATATAGTGCTTTTCTAACCTTTTGCAGTAATTTACGCTCGCGATCACGAGTTCTAAGCTCTAGGGCATATTCTTCTTCAATAGTAGCTCTATCGGATGGATCTGCGATATAATTTGTTTCTTGCTCTTGAAATGCTTGGGTGGTTTTTTTTGCGTTCCCGAGAATTTCACGTTCATTAGCTAAAAGCTTATTTCTAAAAAACTCTAACTGTAAAGGATTCATATAATCATCCTCAGGCATATTCAGCACATCAGCATCGGTCAAGATCTCAATATCAATAATTTTTTCCTTAGTCATAAGACTCTCCATAACAGCTAAAATACAGTAAATTATTTGACTATTTTATAAATAATTTGAATATAAAAATAATCATAAAGTTAATGATTCTATCAAACTTTTATACCTTTGTGATTGTTTTTTTTGTAAAGCCTTGTTCAATAAGCCTTTTGAGCCAATATTTATCAAACTAATTCAATAATAAAATAAAAAATATTATAATTTTATAATAATTTTATTGACAAGGTGGTACATATCCTGATAATATATTGACCTCTAAGTAAGTGACATATAAAGCTTGGAGAAATGGCCGAGAGGTCGAAGGCACTCCCCTGCTAAGGGAGCATACGAGCTAAAACTCGTATCGAGGGTTCGAATCCCTCTTTCTCCGCCAAAAGCACCCGTAGCTCAGTTGGATAGAGTATCTGGCTACGAACCAGAGGGTCAGGAGTTCGAATCTCTTCGGGTGCACCACTTGTACTGTATGTCACTGTAAAAGAGAGGCCACGTCCCCATCGTCTAGAGGCCTAGGACATCGCCCTTTCACGGCGGTAACACGAGTTCGAATCTCGTTGGGGACGCCATGTGCGTTTTTATAAAGTTTATGGAGCGGTAGCTCAGCCGGTAGAGCAGCTGACTTTTAATCAGTTGGTCATGGGTTCGAATCCCGTCCGCTCCACCACTTTAGATTAACTCAACTATCAATCTGATATCCAAAACCCTTAACTAAAATAGCCCAATCTTATGCATTAATTTGCTATTCCCTTAAGTTTTCTTGTACAATTACGTCATAGTTGATCTTGTTATTTCATTATTTTGCCTAATTTATTAAGAGGATGTGGTGTGCAGCATACTTCAATTGATTACTTTGTTGATTCGGATCGCTTTGTTGGAGAGTTAGTTTATACTGGCGAACTTAATCAGTCGCGTCCAGTAGTAATAATTTTTCACGCAATGGAGGGGCGTGGTCAATTTTGTATTGATTATGCCAAAAAACTTGCAGAACAAGGTTTTATAGCATTTGTTGCAGATATTTATGGTGAAGGTAAATCAACTCATGACTTTGCCACTGCACGTAACTGGCTAACACCTGTTATTACTAGTCGTGCTATTGTGCGTAACCGATCTCTGGCAGCTTTTAATACTGTTAGTAATTTCCATTGGGTAAACAAAGATAAAATTGGAGCACTAGGATTTTGTTTAGGTGGGATGTGCGTTCTTGAAGTATGCAGATCTGGTGCAAAACTTAAATCAGGAATTACAATCCATGGCGTACTAAAAAAATCTGAACTTGAAACTAAAAACATTAGTACCAAATTACTAATTCAAAATGGTTATTTAGACCCTAGTTGCCCACCAGCTTTTATTGAAGAGTTTGCAAAAGAAATGAATGGTGCAGGTAATCACGACTGGGTGTTTGTTAATTTTGGGAATGCCAGGCATTCTTTTAGTGATCCACTAACCGGCACATTTGACTTAGAAGCTGAAAAAGAGTTTGGGCGTGAGTATAATGAACTAGCTGCAAATAGATCATTTCGCTATAGCGTTGACTTTCTAAAAGAAACTCTTGTTTAATAAGTTTGGGCAAATATGAATTGGATAAACCCTGTAACGTTAACGGGTAAACATGTAACCTTAGCACCACTATCACTAAACCATCTAGATGATCTAATAGAGGCAGTAAAAGATGGTGAGCTGTGGAATCTTTGGTACACTAAAGTTCCTCATCCTGATAATATGGAAGCTGAAATCAACCGCCGACTAGAGTTACAAAAAATTGGAACTATGCTACCATTTGTGGTAATTGCTAATAGTAAAATTGTAGGAATGACTACTTATGTTCATATTGAAGCAAGTGTTAAGTGCTTAGAGATCGGATATACTTGGTATAGCAAAACTGTTCAAAAATCTTCGATAAACACTGAAAGTAAATTACTACTTTTAACGCATGCTTTTGAAAGCCTAAAAGCAATTTCTGTTACATTTTGTACTAGCTCCTATAACCACACAAGCAGACAAGCTATAGAACGACTCGGAGCCAAACTTGATGGCATCTTACGAAATCATAGAGTATTTAAAAATGGATTAGTTGGCGATACATATTCATACAGCATTATAAATAGTGAATGGCCTATAGTGAAATTTAACCTAAATTATAAACTAGATGTTTATAATAAATAAAAATGGATTTTGCATGTTACAGCTCACTGAAATAAAGCTCCCACTAACTCACACTAAAGACGAACTAAAAGCAGAGGTTCTTAAACGATTAGGAATAAGAGATGAGGAATTAGTATCATACACCATCTACCGTCGCGGCTATGACGCTCGCAACCCCAACAATATAAGGTTTATTTATACACTTGAAGTAGAAGTTAAAAATGAAAAACGTTATCTAAATAAAAACAAAGTCACAATCGCTCCAAATAGAGCTTATAAAATGGTGGCAAAAGCTCAATCTCCACTTAAATCGCGACCTGTTGTAATTGGGACCGGGCCATGCGGTTTGTTTGCAGGTCTCTTACTATCACAAATGGGACTTCGCCCAATAATGATAGAACGAGGCAAGAGCGTCAGAGAGCGCACTAAGGATACTTTTGGATTATGGAGGCAAAGAGTACTTCATCCAGAATCTAACGTACAATTTGGAGAAGGTGGTGCTGGAACCTTTTCTGATGGCAAACTCTATAGCCAAATTAAAGATCCTAAACACTACTCGCGTAAGGTATTAGAAGAGTTTGTAAAAGCAGGAGCCCCTGAAGAAATTATCTACGTGAGTAAACCACACATCGGTACTTTTCGTTTAGTATCGATGGTAGAAAAAATGCGAGAAACTATAGAATCTTTGGGAGGTGAAATCCGCTTCCAAAGTAAAGTAACTGACGTATTGATTAAAGACAATCAAATTGAAGGTATAGTTTTATCCAATGGAGAACAAATTCTAAGTAACCATATTGTTTTTGCAATCGGGCATAGTGCAAGAGATACTTTTGATATGTTACACTCAAGAGGTGTATACATGGAAGCAAAACCTTTTTCGGTTGGATTTCGAATAGAACACCCGCAATCGCTTATCAATAAGAGCCGCTTTGGAGCAAACGCAGGCAATCCATTACTTGGAGCTGCTGATTATAAGCTAATACATCATGCTAGTAATGGTCGCTCTGTATATAGTTTTTGCATGTGCCCAGGCGGTACAGTAGTGGCAGCTACATCTGAGCCAGAAATGGTAGTAACTAACGGCATGAGTCAATACTCGCGTAATGAACGAAATGCTAATAGTGGTATCGTAGTTGGTATTACTCCCAAAGATTACCCAGGTGGGGTACTTGCAGGAATAGAATTTCAAAGACAATTAGAACGACAAGCTTTTATTATGGGCGGGCGTAACTACAATGCTCCAGCTCAGTTAGTTGGTGATTTTATACGAGATAAAGCTTCAACTAATATTGCTAGTGTAACTCCATCGTATACACCAGGGGTTACTCCAGTAAACCTAAAAGATTCACTGCCAGAATATGTAATCAGTGCTATTCGTGAAGCATTACCGGTATTTGATAAGCAAATCCCAGGTTTTGCAATGAATAATGCACTTCTAACTGGTGTAGAAACTCGCACTTCATCCCCAGTTAGAATCAAGCGTGATAGTAAGAGCTATCAAAGCATTAATACTCGCGGATTTTACCCAGCTGGCGAAGGTGCTGGATATGCTGGCGGTATTTTATCAGCAGCTGTTGATGGTATAGAAGTAGCCGAAGCTGTAGCGTTAAGCATGCTTAAAATCTAGGATATAATGCACTCAAATACCCACTTAATTTACTAGTCACCATTTTTGTCAACTGGGTAGCCACAAAACAGGTTATTACATAGTTCTATCATATAATCATCACTTTTAAAACTATTTCATCAATTATTGTCAAGTGGCTAGCTTCATAAACATCGCAAATTGTAAAGTGAAGCGCGAACTGCTATTGTCAACTAAGCTGTGACAATTTAAAAATGGCTCTGATGCAAAACGAGTGGGTAGTATAAAAATCTGCTAAACTACTGAGTAATTAAATTTACTATAGGTTTTAGCAAAATGGATACAAAAAATATATTTAGTGCTGCACTAGGAATTAATGCCCCTTGGTTTATAAGTGATGTAAGATTTGATTCAAAAGCGAAGCGTTTAGATATTGATTTAGATTTTGCTAAAGGTAGTAAATTTGAAGTAAGTAGAATTGGTAGTTTTGGTGCTTATGATACGGTACAAAAGACTTGGCGGCATTTAAATTTTTTTGAACACGAATGTTATTTAAATGCTCGCGTTGCGCGAGTTAAAGATACTGAAGGTAAATTACATACAGTAATGCCTGGTTGGAGTGGATTAAGTAATGGTTTTACGTTATTATTTGAAGCTTTAATACTTCAGTTTGCAATGTATATGCCGGTACGCAATATTGCTAAATTACTAAAAGTCTCTGATCGTAAAATATGGAATATGTTGGATAGGTATATTGCCTCTACATTAAAGTTGAATGATTATAGTAATGTAACCACGATTGGCATGGATGAAACTTCAATAGCTAAAGGGCATGATTATTTAACACTATTTGTGGATTTGGTAAATCGTAGAACGATTCATATTGTAGAAGGTAAATTCAGCGATACGGTTATAAAATTTAAAGAAGATTTTGAAGCTCATAATGGGGAGCATAAAAATATAACTGAAATAAGTTGTGATATGTCGCCAGCCTTTATAAAAGATGTAAAAGATAATTTACCTAATGCAAAAATTACATTTGATAAATTTCATGTGTTAAAGATTATAAATGAAGCTGTTGATAAAGTCCGTCGTACAGAAGCAGCAAATAATCCAGTATTAACTGGACTAAGATATATATTTTTAAAAAATGAAGTTAACTTAACTGAGCAACAAAAACAGAAGAAACAAGAAATATCTAAATTAGGATTAGATTCTTGGCGAGCCATGTTAATTAGAGAATGCTTTCAAGATATATACAAAGCTCAATCATCTGAAGAGTTTGAATTGCTTTTAAACAAATGGTATTATTGGGCAACACATAGCAAATTAGACCCGATTAAACAAGTTGCTAAAACTATTAAACGACATTGGGATGGGATACTTCATTGGAAAGACTCACAGATTAATGATGGAATTTTGGAAGGGTTAATTTCTATACTGCAGGCAGATAAACGTAAAGCACGTGGGTATAAATTTACACATTTTAAAACGATAGCTTTCTTAATAACAGGAAAGCTAAATTTTAGCCGAGTGAATAATAATTTACCCACTCAATTAGCATAAGAACCATATAAATAATATAGATTAAAGCACACTATATTCCGAAGATCCGTATAATTATTCCTACAAGCCCAATCATAGTACGTTAATTTCTCTTTCCTAGTAGGCTAAACCGCCAATTTCGGAGGATTAGCTAAAACGCCCTAAAGTGCCATCTCCTGTGAATCACCCCCCCATGGAGCCACACATTATAACGAATATACTGTTCCACACATGGAGGCAAATTCCTTTCTAAATAAGCAATTGATTAATATAATTAGTATCAAAGAAAGATCCCTGAATTTTTTTAATAATATTCTGTATGCTAATACGTTGCTGAACCCTCATTTTCATAAAATAATTTTCTTTTTACAATAGTTCATAATATTTAACTCTTATGTATTTATTAGCTATCATTACTCAGTTCTGCTTCAAGCTCTTCAATCGTAGGCAACTCAGTTTTAAAATTATCTGGTAATTGCTTAATTAATTGATACTCTGATACACCAATTGGGCTTGCAAGATTCATGTGTTCTTTAAGATATAAACTCTAAAAACCTCGGTCACTAATCAAATTAGCGAGTGTTTGTTCAAGTAATTTGAAATCACAGCATTTTGTAATATAGTATTCATTTAATTCCACAGTTCTAGAGTTATAAATGCTCAATGCTTTTTCTTTTACTTTATCAATATGAGATAAACAATACTTATACTGACCTCTTAAAAATAGCTGATATTTTTGAGGCAATAGATTAAATGGGACTAAATTTATATCATATTCACTCACAGGAAACATAAAGTCTAATCTAATTAAACCAGTAATTTTTTCAACTTTATGATATTTTAGCCGGATAGGATAGCATAATTTTTCAAAATCTGGGGTTAAGTTTATTTGGATTTAAAGCAGATACCTGACGGTCTTTTATTGATGAAACAGGGGCATAATATTTAAAATTATTCTCTATTTCAAATAGCACTCCCACAGTCCATTTTTTCTCACTCCCTAGTGGGTAATATGAGTGAGGATTCATTATCTTTGGCTCAACAGCTTTTAAATGTAGCAAGTATTCATCATTAATATAAGCAAACTGTACCTTCATAAGCCACCATTAAATAGAAAAAGACGGGGAACTAATCCCGCCTTCTTCATTTATCATCATTCTCACTACATGGCTGAGAAACACCAAGGAAACCATTTTCATAACTTCCTTTACAATAGAATTGTACCATACTACAATAAAAATTACAACATTTTTTACAAAAACATTCTCTATAATGGATCCATCACATGTTTGGATTTAGAGACTTAGATTCACCACGCACCGCGTGGTGAATTGGCACACAATCTAAAATACTAGATAAAACAGCCTTGAGTATCTTAGCGGTTATGCACTAAAACCACTGCCATGCTTATGAATTAATTGCTCTGAAAGCCTAGTTTTAGTTATCATGTAGATTGCATAATCCACGTAATTTTATCATAATTAATGGTATCATAGTAGTCAGTTAAACCATTTTGGAGTAATCATCATGTTCGAAGAAATAATTAAACGTAAATATTATGCCATGAAGCATATAAATGCACCATTATTAGAAGAAAGAATAAAATATATTCAATGCTGAATTGATACCGGGCATTCAATAAGCACGATTAAAAGTGTTGCAAACTATTTATTACGGATTATTGAATTTCTTTCATTAACCAACACTAAGCGAATAGTATCTTTGGAAGAGCTAAAAATAGCGGCCAATAAATGGGCAAACTATGAATGCAATCATCCACAAAAACACTCTTTTGCCAAAACCAGTACGAAACGTTTTATGAAGTTTGCCGTAGGTTGGCTAAAACAGATGGATAATGGCTGTTCTTTGAATAACTTAAAGCGAATTGCTCAATACTTATTGGTTGTGATAGATCTACTTAATTTATATGAATTAAGGATGGTTACCATGAAAGAAATACATATAGCAGCTGATATTTGGGCAAATGACAACAGAATAAAACTGAGAAAAAATGGTTATTCAAAATTTGCCAGGAAGAGGTTTATTTGTGATACATCCAGATGGCTTGATATGTTAGGTTATTTAGAGCATCCAGCAAAAAAGAATATTCCATTCGAAACTTACCTAGATCAATATGTTATATACATGCGGAGTGAGCAAGGGTTATCAGAAAATACAATTAGGTCAAGGGAATCCATACTAACAGATTTCCTATTGTTACTTAGCCAAAAACTTGTAAATTTTAATGAAATTACTCCGCTTTTTATAGATGAAATATTAACTGATAAATATAATATCGGAAAATATTCCAGGATAACAATACAAGGTTATGCAACTGTAATTAGAGGTTTTTTGAGGTATGTAGGTAATATGAATTGGTGTTCTAAAAATTTATGGCAGACAATTCATGCACCAAGAGTATACAGACATGAACAATTACCATATCCCCCCAATTGGGATGCTGTAAAACTTATATTAGCTAATATTAATACTGATAATACAACAGATATAAGGAACTATGCTATATGGTTACTTTTAACGGTATATGGCTTACGTTCAAGTGAAGTAAAAATTTATGCTTGGATGATATAAATTGGGAGTGGATAATATGAGATTAGATCAACTAATAAAACAATACATTGAATATAGGCAATCGAGGCTGGCTCAGATTTTGTGTAAATTGAAATTGAGTAAATAATTGGTTTTATAA
>CAZJFO010000055.1:0-11778 GCA_964545465.1 uncultured Neisseria sp. | reverse complement strand
ATGAAGGCATTATTATATACTATAATACCGTAAAACGTAAAATATATTTTATTGCGTTTCGATAATTTATGGTAAGATATCGCCCTAAATAAAGTGGGCTTATTTAAATTAATGCCTTGGATTAATTGTATTTTAAAAAAGGAAGTGTTGTGTCACAAAATTCATCTGAATGGGCGGTTATTGGTGCGGGTCCTGCTGGGGTTGCTGCGGTTGGGAAACTAATTGATAATGGGGTTAGTTCTCAGGACATCCTATGGATAGACCCGAAGTTTAAAGTGGGCGATTTTGGTGAGTTTTGGGCAAATGTTTCTAGTAACACCAGAGTGGAATTATTTAATAAGTTCTTATATAATTGTAAATCTTTTAAGTATGCAGAAAAAGATGAACAATTTGAATTAGAGAAATTAGAAATTGATAAAACATGCAAATTAGCTTATATGGTAGAACCGTTAGCTTATGTTACCAAGCAATTAAGCCAGCAGGTAAAGTGTGTTGAGGCTAGTGTAGAAAAATTACATTTATTCGATAGAAAATGGCATATAAACTTACATGGTGGGGAAGTATGTAGTAGCAAAAATGTAATTCTAGCAACTGGTGCTGTACCACGTTGTATGCCTGAAAAAGAAGGAGTAGAAACAATTAGTATGTATGATGCTCTTAATATTGACAAGCTAGCAACAAAGGTTAATAAAGATGATACGGTAGCAGTTTTTGGTAGCTCACATTCCGCTGTAATTTTGTTACGCGATCTACTTGATTTAGGTGTAAAAGAAGTAGTTAATTTCTATTGTGAACCTCTACGTTTTGCAGTTCGGCTAGATGATTGGATCTTATTTGATGATACCGGTCTTAAAGGAAATACTGCGATTTGGGCAAGAGAGTATTTAAATGGTAAAATGCCTGAAAGACTTAAAAGAGTAGTATCTAATGATGAAAATGTAGCACAAAACTTACCTTTATGCACTAAAGTAATTTATGCTATTGGCTTTAATCAAAGATCACCTATTATAGAAGGTTATCCTAATTATAAATATAATCCATATAATGGAATTATAGCTCCAGGGTTATTTGGAGTTGGTATTGGTTTTCCTGAAAGTAAAACAGATCGCTATGGTAATACCGAATTGCGAGTAGGTCTATGGAAATTTATGGATTACCTTGAACGTACGGTACCTTTATGGCGTCAATATGAAGTTTAAAAATATGCTTAAGCTGAAAGAATGGTTGCACTTTGCTGTTTTATCTGTAGCCATTGGTGTATTTGCAGTTTTTTTTGCTAAAAGCTGTGAAATAGCATTTAGTGTATTTATGTATATGTTTTTACATGTACAATATTGGATATTGGTAATTATACCTTTGGGGTTTTTTATAATCACGTATTTAATAAAAAACTATTTTCCTGAGGCTGGTGGTAGTGGTATCCCTCAAGCACTAGCACTTAATCACACAAAAAATATTGATAAAATAAGTCAGTTTTTTGTGCCAAAAGTGATTTTTGGGAAGTTTATATTTGTAGTATTGGGAACTGCTCTAGGAGCTACTGTTGGTCGTGAAGGACCAACAGTGCAAATTGGTGCTGCAATAATGCTTTTAGGTAAGAAAAACGCAAGTAATGCTAAGAAAAAATTTCTTCTAACCGTTGGTGCAGCCGCTGGATTAGCAGCAGCTTTTAATACCCCAATTGCTGGGGTGGTGTTTGCCTTTGAAGAGCTATCACGTGGTGCGTCCCAGAAGTTAATTATGCCACGAGTAACCGGTATTGCAATTGCGGGAATTGTTGCGATACTTTTAGCTGGTAATTATTCATACTTTGGTGTTGTATCTCAAGATTTACTAGAGTATAATTGGAGGATTCTTATTGTTGCTTTGGTAATAGGTATTTGTGCGGCATTTTGTTGTTATCTATTCTCTAAAGTAGTATACTATATTACTTTGTCATCGAGCTCAAGAGTTAACCAATGGCGTAAATCACATATTTACATAAGTAGTATAGTGTTTGGCATATTAGTAGCTGGTGTTGGAATTGTTTCCCACGGTTTATCTTTTGGGAATGGATATGTTGAGAGTAAAGAAACTTTAAGTAGTGGTGTTGGTGTATCGCATATCTATTTTGTATATAAGATGCTAGGGTCTATTTTTTCTACTGCATCAGGGGTTCCTGGTGGTTATTTTGCTACTAGTTTATCTATTGGTAGTGGTATCGGGAGTTTTATTCATGATATTTATTCAGTAGCAAATATACAACAATATTGCTTGCTTGGTATGGTGGCTTTTTTGGCATCAGTAACTAGATCTCCCATAACATCTATAGTAATGGTATTTCAAGTAACTTCTTCGCAAATGTTTACTTTGCCAATTATGCTATCAGCATTAACCGCAACTTGGGTGTCAGAGCTAATGAGTAGAGGTATTTACGGTTACCAAATAGAAGGATATTTAAAAGATTAATAGGTGCTATAATGCAAAAAGTTTTTTTAAATGATTTAAACATGAATTATTTTGATAATGAAAATCATGGTAAGTCAGTGCTAGTATTTATCCACGGTTTGGGTGAGAGTTTAGATTCTTGGTCATATCAAATAGAGGCTTTTAAAAATGACTATCGTGTTATTGCACTTGATGTTAGAGGGCATGGTTTATCTAGTGATGGTACGTTAAATATTACCATTGAGCAAATGGGGTTAGATATATTGGCATTGTTAGATTATCTAAATATTTATGCCGCTCATTTCATCGGGCTGTCAATGGGTGGTATGATTTGTCAAGAATTAACTAAAAAAAATCAATCGCGTATGTTGTCTCAAACTCTTGCCAATACCGCAGCATTTCCAACTGATGCAATTAACCATCCACTATCTAAAATTGTGGAACAGGTAAAAAATACACCGATAGCGACTATGGCTGAATATGTAACTAAAAGTTGCCTCCCTTCAGATACGAATAAAAGCTTGTACACTAATATCTTTAAGATGTTTAAGAACAATCGCCAAATCCCGTACGTTGCGGCTACTGCCGCTACTTTTTCTATTGATTTTAGAGATGTTTTAGAAGATATTCGCATACCTACATTAATCATCGTTGGGGATCTGGATATTATAACCCCGGTATGGGCTGCTAAATATTTACACGAAAATATTAAAAACTCTAAGTTAGTGATTATAGATGGAGCAGGGCATTTGACTAATCTTGAAAAACCATTACTATTTAATCAAGCTTTGGCGGAATTTTTGCAAAGCATTAATTAGCGGTCTTGGTTTTGTGATAAAATCTTGTAATCACAAAATAATCCTAAAAGAAAGTTAATTTATGTCTTTAAAATGTGGAATTGTAGGATTACCTAACGTAGGTAAATCAACATTATTCAATGCTCTTACTAAATCTTCAATCGCTGCTGAAAACTATCCGTTTTGTACTATTGAGCCAAATGTTGGTATTGTAGAAGTACCTGATAGTCGTATTGCGGCTCTATGTTCTATTGTAAAACCAGAAAAAATCCAACCTGCGATTGTTGAATTCGTAGACATTGCTGGACTTGTTGCTGGGGCTAGTAAAGGAGAAGGACTAGGTAATCAATTCTTAGCTAATATACGTGAGACTGACGCGATAGTTAATGTTGTTCGATGCTTTGAAGATGGTAATGTGATACATGTAAATGGCAAAGTTGATCCAATTGACGATATTATGGTTATTAATACTGAATTAGCATTAGCTGATATGGCGACTGTCGAAAAAACCATTCTTAAAGAAAATAAAAAAGCCCGTTCGGGTGATAAAGATGCTCAAATACTAGTTAGTCTACTCGAAAAAATCCTCCCGCATTTAAATGAGGGTAACCCTGTTCGAACTATGGGCTTAGATAAAGAACAAATAAATATGATAAAACCACTTTGTTTATTAACTGCAAAACCCGCTATGTATGTAGCTAATGTTAGTGATACAGGGTTTAGTGACAACGCATACTTGGATAAATTAACTATTCATGCTAAAAGTGAAGGTGCCCCTATAGTTGCTATTTGTGCTGCTATGGAAGCTGAAATTGCACAATTAGATGATAGTGATAAAACAGAATTTTTAAATGATATGGGATTAAATGAACCGGGGTTAAATAGACTAATAAGAGCAGGGTATTCACTTCTAGGGCTACAAACTTATTTTACCGCAGGAGTTAAAGAAGTTAGAGCTTGGACAGTTCATATCGGTGCAACTGCACCTGAGGCTGCTGGAGTAATTCATACTGATTTTGAGCGAGGCTTTATTCGTGCTGAAGTAATTAACTATAATGATTTCATAACTTATAAGGGTGAGGGCGGTTCGAAAGAAGCTGGAAAAATGCGTTTAGAGGGTAAAGAATACATTGTAAAAGATGGTGATGTCATGCATTTTCGCTTTAATGTCTAATTTTGAGTAAGTTTATGAAAATTAAATTAGGGTTGGGAAATCAATGCCTATTAGCTTTAGTTTTTGGCTTGGTTCTGGGTCATTATTTGCCAATTGAGATTATTGGCTACATCAGTCCTTTTGGTGATGCTTTTTTAAAATTACTAAAATTAGTAATAGTGCCACTTACTTTTTCAACAATTGTAGCTAGTTTTTCAAAATTAGAGAGTATTGCTCTAGTTAAAAAGTTAGGTTTAAATACGTTGTTGTGGTTTGTAATAACTGCATTTTGTGCCAGTAGCATTGGGGTAATAGTTGCTTCTATCTTTAACCCAGGAAGTAATCTATATCTTGACCCACAATTAGTATCCCAATATACCCCAAGAGAAATACCTACTATATCTAGCACCTTACTTAATATGGTTCCAGGGAATTTGATTAAAGATATTGTTGATGGCAAGGTAATTCCTGTGATTATATTTGCTATATTTTTTGGGGTGGCACTTACCTCTCTTCATGAGAAAGGTAAGAATCTACGTAACTTCTTTGACGAGTTTTCGCATACGATGTTTAAAATTACTCGTGTAATTATTCGTATGTCGCCGATTGGTATTTTTGCTCTTGTTGTACCAATTGGCAATGAATACGGTCTAGATACTTTGTTGCCGCTAGTTAAATTTATTGTTGCAATTTATCTTGCTTGTATAGTGCAATTATGTATTTATTCACTACTATTGATAGTTGCTGCTAAAAAAAATCCCTATACTTTTTTTAAAGAGTTTAATCCGGCAATGATTACTGCTTTTACAACTTCTTCAAGTCTTGGTACCTTGCCAGTAACATTAGAAACATTAGTTGATAGAGTTAAAATTCGTGAACAAGTAGCATCTTTTGTAGCCCCTCTTGGTTCAACCATGAAGATGGATGGTTGTGGTGCAATTTATCCAGCGATAGTATGCATTCTAACTGCAAATATTTTTCATATTGATTTATCAATACAGCAATATATTATGATTGTAGTAACCTCTGCAATAGCGACAATTGGAACAGCTGGAGTTCCTGGAACCGCTTCTATAATGGCAACTGTAGTATTAGTGAGCGTTGGGTTACCACTTGAGGGTTTAGCTTTAGTTATTGGTATTGATAAAATTATCGATATGATAAGGACTATGACTAATGTAACAGGTTCTGGGGTTTGTGCGACAATTGTTAATAAAAGCTATAAAGAAGATAGTGTTTTAAGTAAATAAAAGAAGGTTTATATGCAAGTTAATGAGATTAGAAAACAGTTTTTGGATTATTTTGCATCTAAGGGGCATACAGTTGTTGCTTCTAGTTCATTGATTCCACACGAAGATCCAACACTATTATTTACTAATGCTGGGATGAATCAGTTTAAAGACGTATTTCTTGGATTAGATAAACGAGAGTATGTAAGAGCAACATCATCACAAAAATGTGTTCGTGCGGGTGGTAAACATAATGATTTAGAAAATGTGGGTTATACCGCACGTCATCATACTTTTTTTGAGATGTTAGGTAATTTTAGTTTCGGAGATTATTTCAAACTTGAGGCAATTAAATTTGCTTGGGAATTTTTAACAGTTGTATTAAAAATACCTCAAAGTAAATTATATGTCACCGTTTATAATAACGATGATGAAGCTTTTGATATATGGAATAATATTATTGGGCTACCAAGTGATAGAATTATCAGGATAGGTGATAAAGCACAAGGTGGGTCAGATAATTTCTGGCAAATGGGTGAAACTGGACCTTGCGGCCCATGTACTGAGATATTTTATGATCATGGAGATCATATATTTGGAGGGTTACCTGGAACTTTTAACGAAGATGGGGATAGGTTTGTAGAAATCTGGAACTGTGTATTTATGCAATTTAATCGAGATACTAAAGGAGTATTGCATCCATTACCAAAACCATCGGTAGATACTGGTATGGGTTTAGAGCGTATTTCAGCTGTGATGCAGCATGTTAATAGTAATTATGAGATTGATTTGTTTAGCAATTTAATTAAATCAGCAGGTGAAGTTACTTCTTGTTTAGATGTTAATAACTCTTCATTAAAGGTTTTGGCAGATCATATTCGTTCAATATCGTTTTTAATTGCTGATGGAGCGATACCATCAAATGAGGGGCGTGGTTATGTACTACGCCGAATTATTCGTCGAGCTATTCGTCATGGGTATAAACTTGGGAAGAAGTCAGCATTTTTACATAAATTAGTAGATACACTAGTATCTCAAATGGGTGATGCTTATCCTGAATTACAGCAAAATCAGCAAAAGATTGAGACTACAATATTACAGGAAGAGAAAAACTTCTTCCAAACTATTGAAAATGGTATGGAGATGCTACTAACTGAACTTAAAAAATTGCAGTTAACAACGAAGTTTTTACTGGGAGATGTTGCTTTTAAACTATATGATACTTATGGCTTTCCGCTTGATTTAACTGAAGATGTGTGTCGTGAGCATAATATTACTGTTGATATTGCTGGTTTTGATGTTGGTATGCAAAAACAAAAAGAAATGGCGAAAGCAGCCGGTAAATTTAAGGCTGGAACTAGTTTAGATTATACTGGATGCGATACAGGTTTTATTGGTTATAATGAAAACAATATTGAAGCTCGTGTAGTTGCACTATATTGTAATAATCAGCCAGTAGATACCTTAAATAGCGGAGAATCTGGTGTTGTAGTATTAGATCAAACTGTGTTTTATGCCGAAAGTGGTGGACAAGTTGGGGATGTTGGAGTTATCCAAATTGATGGTGGTGCGGTATTATTTGAAATAAATGATACCCAAAAAATTCGCTCTTCAGTATTTGGGCATACGGGCAATTTAGTTATCGGTACTCTTAAGGTTGGAGATACTATTAATGCTACATACGATCTACATAAGAGATTAGCTACTGCTCGTAATCATTCAGTAACTCATTTATTACATAAAGCATTACATGAAGTTTTGGGGCTTCACGCCACACAAAAAGGGTCTTTGGTGTGTAGTGATTATACTCGTTTTGATTTTGCTAATGATAAGCCTGTTAGTAAAGAGCAAGTTGAAGAAATCGAACGAATCGTCAACCACGTGATAATGATGAATTACCCAGTTAAAACCATTCTTATGAGCTATGATGAGGCTATTAAACAAGGAGCCATGGCACTTTTTGGTGAGAAATATACCTCAGATGTTAGGGTAATTCAGATGGGAGAGTTTTCAACAGAATTATGCGGAGGAACGCATGTAGCTCGCACCGGAGATATTGGGTTTTTTAGTATTACTAGTGAAATTGGTGTTGCTAGTGGGGTTAGGCGTATTGAGGCTGTTAGTGGCGAAAAAGCATTAGAGCGAATGCAAAAAAATATGAAAATTCTTGATAATTTAAGAAGTGAGTTAAAAGCCCAAACTAATGATATCATTACTGAAAAAGTTGATGGAGTGTTACGAGATAATAAACTTCTGGGTAAACAAATTGATGAATTAAAATCGAAGATTGCAGTTTTACAAGCTGGTCAATATTTATCGCGTGCAGAGGTTTTATCTGATGGTAGTAAGCTATTAGTACTTGAATTATCAGATATGGATAATAAAGTAACGGTCGAATTAGTGGAAGAACTAAAAAATAGATTAGTTACTGGTATTGTGATTTTGGGTGTTAAAAATGGTGATAAAGGAAATCTTGTAGTTGGAGTTACCAAAGATATTTCAGCTAAATATAAAGCAGGTAATATTATAAATTACTTAACTTTACAAGTAGGTGGTAAAGGTGGCGGAAGACCTGATCTTGCTCAAGCAGGAGGTGTTGATGTTGATAAATTAAGTGATGCACTATCTGGTGTTAGAATTTTTATTGAAAGTTTGTAGGGATAAATAAATGACAAAAATTAATGTAAATACCAAATTTGATGGTGGTAGTATTGAGGTTGTGAGTATTACTAATCCACAAGATTTGCAATTTAAAATTAGACATGATACTAATTCAGAATTTAAGCAATGGTTTTATTTTCAGTTAACTGGGGTATTGGATATTGATATTAATATTACCTTTAGAGATATGAAAACTACTGCCTACCCTGATGGATTTAAGAATTATAGTATTGCTATGAGCTATGATAATGAGTATTGGACGCGAATTGATACTGAGTTTGATGGAGATAATCTAAAGTTTAGTCTCAATCCATCAGCTAATAGTATTTATTTTGCTTATTTTGAGCCATACTCTTATCATAGACATCTTGGTTTAATTGGTGAGGCTAATGAATCTGATTGGGTAAAACATGAGGTACTTGGGCAAACTACTGAGGGTCGCAATATGGATTTACTGGTAGTTGGAGATGAAGAGAGTGCAAAACACAAGATATGGATTATTGCACGTCAGCACCCAGGTGAGACAATGGCAGAATGGTTTATGGAAGGTTTAGTTCATAGGTTAATTGATGAACAAGATAGTATTTCGGTTAAACTACTTCAAGACTGTGTGTTTTATTTAGTGCCTAATATGAATCCCGATGGGGCATATCATGGGAACCTTAGAGTTAATACTCATGGAGCAAATCTAAATCGTGAATGGCTGAACCCTACAAAGGACAGATCACCAGAGGTTTATTATGTACGTGAGAAGATGAAGCAAACTGGTGTTGATATGTTTTTTGATATTCATGGGGACGAGTCATTACCATATATCTTTACTGCAGGTTGTCAGGAAAATCCGTCTTTTAGTAAAAAACAAGAAGAATTATCAGCTAAATTTAGCAAATATTATGAATTAGTAAATCCTGATTATCAAACAGTGGTTGGCTATGGAATAGGGCATTTTGATAGCGAAATGGCGACATTAGCAACTAATTGGGTTGGTGATACCTTTAATTGTCTGGCTTATACTCTTGAAATGCCATTTAAGGATAACTGTAATCTGCCGGATCCTATTCATGGTTGGGATGGGAGGCGCTCATATCTTCTAGGTGAGAGTTTATTAACTGCAATTAATTTTGTACTGAGAGCATAATGGCATAATTGCTATCGAGCAATTTAGAGCATGGATCCTCGATTCACATTTAGGCAGCATTATGTTTTTGTCGAGGATGACGTTTTTTACTTACATTTAGGCAGCATTATGTTTTTGTCGAGGATGACATTTTTTATTTTCGGTCATCCCAGCGCCAATATTGGTCATCCCAGCGGAGGCTGGGATCCATGCCCTAAAACATATTTTAAAGGTTTATAATGTTAAAATGGTATAAAAGAAATATAAATAAAGCTATCTTAGTAGCTCTTGTAGGAGCATTTACACTAGGGGTTACAATACCACATATATTTGCCCATCTGGCATTTATTAGTGATACGTTTATTAACTTATTAAAACTATGTGCATTACCTATCATTATTACGTCACTAGTAGTAACTATAGGAAATCTTCATAATCCGAGTGATTTAAAACGAATAGCTAGAAATTCTATTATATATATTTTAGTAAGTGAAATAGTTGCTGTTACTATTGGTTTAGTAATATTTAATTTAATTGATATTAGTGGCAATATTAATGCTACTACATTATTAAAGGGAGCTAGTTATACTGGTTCAACAAATACCGCGATAGACATAAGTCAAATTTTTAATTACATATTCACGGCTAACATATTTAATTCATTGGTGAAATTCGAGGTTCTACCGATAGTTGTATTTTCTATTATGCTGGGGATTACATGTTCGTTTAATCGTGAACATGCTAAACCATTATTAGATTTTTTTGCAAGCACTCGACATTTGTTTTTAAGTTTACTTAATGCTGTTATGTTATTAGCACCATTAGCAATTTTTGTTTTAATAGGTGCTAGTGTAGCTGATAGCTATCAAAGTGGAGCATTAGCGGTTAATTTAATTGGTTTATTAAAATTTGTTGGCTTATTTTTTGCTGCATTATTTCTGCATTTTTTATGGCAAATAAGCTTGGTTTTGGTATTGTATCGTAACTTATCATTAAAGAGTATACTAACTGAAGCATTACCGATATTTGCAACAGCTTTTGTTAGTTCGAGCTCTTTAGCTACGCTTCCAATTGCTTTAGAAAAGGCTGAAAAGCTTGGTGGCAACAAAAGGGTAGTTGAATTTATGTTGCCTATATGTGCTTCAATGAATTTTGCTTCAGGTATGATGTATGAGGTTACTGCAGCATTGTTTTTTCTTCATATTTTGGGGGTTCACCCAGATATTATGCAGCAAATCATTTTAGCTATTGTGTGTATTTTAACGGGGATAGCTGTTGGTGGGATACCTGAAACTAGTATGGTTAGTTTTGTAACGATATTTAATCTGGCAAATATTCCGTTATCAGCAATTAGTATTTTATTACCATTAGATAGAATAGTTGATCGGGTTCGTACAATGGTAAATATATTTGGGAACACATGTGGTACTTTGGTGGTAAGTAAATCAAAGATTGATTAGCAGTCCCAGCAATTTTTTTGGTGCGATTCCAGGGGGAGGTAATTAATTACACAACACCCCTAATTTGCATATAGGTGTTGTGGTTATTATTTATCATGCTTACCTTACCTATAAAGGTTTGATAAGCATAATTTGACACGGTTTAATCCACTAAGTGTTGTAGCATCAATTGCTAGTTAATAAGCTGTTGCATCTTGCTCGGCGCTCGTTTCACATCTATAATAAGTATTATTAAGCGAATCAACAACACATGTGTAGTTAACCATATCATTTTTGAATAATAGGGTTCCATAGAATTGATTAAGAGTAATTAATGATGGATCACCAATTGTTACACTTTTAAGTTTATCGTTCTTGTAGAACGCATTAACGTCAATATTTTCTACCTTAGGCATGCTTACACTTTCAAGTTGAGGGTTATTTGCGAATGCACCCTTACCAATCATTCTCACAGAAGGCATGCTTATATTTTTAAGTGAAGTTATTACATTTTTATCATTTTTATATCTGGAGTTATTTGCGAATGCGGCACTACCAATAGTTTCCACCTGGGGCATACTTACATTTTTAAGTTCGATCTTAAGGTCATGCTCAGAGTCATAAACATAGAATGCTTGTGTCTCAATAGTTTTCACTAGGGGCATACTTACACTTTCAAGTTGAGGGTTATTTGAGAATGCACCCTTATCAATCATTCTCACAGAAGGCATGCTTATATTTTTAAGTCCGGTGACTTTGAATGCATCTGTCATAATAGTCTTCACTAGGGGCATACTTACACTTCGGAGGTTGAAGGTGCTACTGAATGCAAGATTCCCAATAGTTTGTACCAATGGCATACTTACACTTTGGAGGATGCTGTTCCTGAATACACTATCACCAATTTCTGTTATCACACTTCCGTTTATCTTTGGCGGGATAACTAATGTTGTTT
>CAZJFO010000054.1:0-12043 GCA_964545465.1 uncultured Neisseria sp. | reverse complement strand
CTATTGGACGTAATAGTCTTGCGAATAAACAGTGTAATGCTGCATAGCAAGGAATCCCCCGCCTTTAGGCGCGAGGGAGGACGTCAAGTTTACAGATAGCTACAGCTACATGTTTGTATAATTTTCTCATTAGTCACCCCTGAAATAAATTCACCTACTACATTCTCTAATTTTTTAATACAGTCGAACATCTTATTTTTAATTGTATAATTTTTAACATACTCCCAAAATTTTCATAAATTATTTTACACTAATATCATCAAGGCTTAGATAGCAATTTACTCCTTTTTTTGCGTACATTACGCAAAAAAACCTCAAAATCATATTATACAATTGATTCTGAAAGCATAAATTCAATGTGATTGGAGGCTTGATGCGTTTTATTATTGTTTTGTTATGCTCGATTTCATTTGTGAGTGCGGCACCATTTACAGATAAACCGAAGCAGTCGATAGTTATGAAATTTGATTTATTAATTGATGAAGAAGTTACTATTGATGATCCACGGATAAAATCGATTATATATGGTAGTAACAAAAAAAGTTTAGTCAAAATTAACTATTTTAATCAAAATGCCAAAAATGTAGCTAATAAAATTTATAGAATATTAGATATGTATGGAGTATCAGTATCCAAACCTAATTTTGGAACAGATCCTCAAAATAAAAAATATGTTTTAGTGTGGGTTAATTATTAATGGAGTTTGTTATGTTAAAAAAATTACTTAATTTTAAGCAGGATAAGGCGATATTTCCTATTCAAAGTGCAGAGAATAATTCGCTAGTGTCGATAAACGAAGTTGTTCAGCTAATCGTAAAAGATACAGGTTTTATAGAGTATATAAGCGATTTAGTTAGTAGCAATATTTTGGAGACGCTAGTCAATCAGTACAGTTTTGAGCCTGGTGAAAAATATAAGCAAGATATCGAGGATAAAAAGATGTATATAAATCAACTGGATGAATATCTAAATGAGCGCAAACAAATAAATAAATCGGTAGAAAATGAATTACAACAGTTTTTGAATGATACTACAAATAATATAAATAAGGCACTTGAGTCTTTTAGTGAAGTTATCAAATCACGTATTACTGCAGCTGAAAAGCAATATGGGGTTGATAAAATTAAACAAACTTTGTTGGATAATGATAGGGAGCATGATGTTTAGAATTATATTTATATCGATAATAATATTTTTAGAGTCAGTATCAAATGCCACAGATAACATAATTGATAACCCAGAGATGTTATATGGTTTGGATGATTCTGAATTAAACAGTCCTAATATCCTAGATACCAAGATTACTATTAAACATACGTTTAATAGTATAAATGATTTAATTAATGAGTTAAGTAGTGTTAATAATTTGAGTGCCAAATTAGTTACTCAATCAGTGCTAAATACACAGCCAGTTTATATCTATCTTGATAACGGTACACTTACCGATTTATTAAATCAAGCTTCTCCAAAATTAGGCTATAAGTGGAAGTTCCAAGATAAAGTGGTATTGTTTAATGCGATATCTCCAATTATCTCAAAGCCAATAAATATTAGAAAGGATATTGTATGGTCTATGATGCCTAAGGACAAAACTCTTCGTGGTACATTTACTAAGTGGTGTAATAGTCAGAGTTGGCAATTAGTCTGGAATGTAAAAGCTGATTATCCCATAGATACAGATTGGACAATAAGTGGTAGCTTTGAAAATGCAGTAAATGAAGTTCTTAAGGCAACACAACATACAGAGATACCTTTAATGGCATTAATGCATGATAGTAATCATGTCTTGGAGATTTATTCACCAGTAGTAAGTAGGTAGGTGCTAAGACTATGTTAATTCAAAATATGTTAAAAATATCGACAATTTATGTTGTGGTAGGTTTTATTGCTTCATGTGGGATTACACATTTGCCGAGTGATGTACAAATTTCAATAGAACACACTGAGTCTGGGATTTTGTCAGCTACCAATAAACTATCTGAGGCAAAATCTATTCAAAAGAATAATTTTGTAGATCATACTTCAACAGGGTATTTTGGAAGTCAGATAATCATGCAAACTAATACTGATTTTCTACCACCGTTATTTAATAATCAAATCCAGATTGATAAACAGTTTTATGGAATGAAGTCAATTGCAAATGGGATTACTGAATTAACAAAAGTTCCAACAATCATTGACGTATCTCCTCCTCAGGATAGTTCATATGATAGTTGTAATGAGGTTAGGATTACTCAGCAAGATGGAAGCTTAATTGATTTATTAAATTCTATTGCATCTAGGTGTGATTTAAGTTGGGAATATAGGGATGGTAAGATAATACTATCAGATACTGAGACCAAAAGTTGGCCAGTTAAAAATATCCCAGGGGATATCCAAGTCCAAAATAATATAAATAATAACACTGGGGTTCAGTCCCAAAGTGGAGCGAATGGCTCATCAACTGGTGGTAATGGTGGTGAAGGTACTACTGGACAATCTCAATCCCAATCAAGCCAATCAACTACTCAAAACGTAGCTTTTAGTTTAACTAATAGTCTATGGACTAATTTACAAGATGGGATTAAGAATCTTTTATCTAAAAATGGTAAATTTAACGTAAACCCATCAACTTCTTCAGTAACAGTAACTGATAAGCCTTCAGTAATAATGCGCGTTGACAAATATATAAAAAACCAAAATGATATTATGAGCCGTCAGGTACAGGTTGATATTCAGATCCTGAATGTTGATGTAAGTGCAAATGATAATTATGGGATTAACTGGGGTTTAGCATTGTCAGCGGGGATTGATTCGACTTTTAGTATAAATGGACAAGCTATTTCATCTACATCAGGCGGCAGTAAATTTAGGTCTTCACCAGTATTTGTACCTTCTGCTACAACGCAGGCATTTACCTTTGGAACAAGCTCAGGTAATTTATCAGGTAGTCAGTTAATTATTAATGCTCTAAGTTCTATATCAAAGACGTCATTAGTAACAAGTACTGCGGTAACTACATTATCTAATCAACCAGTTCCAGTTCAATTTGTGGATCAGCAGGGGTATTTGGCAGCAGTTACAACTACTCAAACAGCAAATGTTGGTAGTCAAACAGCTTTGACCCCAGGGCAGATTACAACAGGTATTAGTTTGAATGTATTACCAGTAATTCAAAGTGACGGTACCGTGTTTATGCAGTTATCAATTAATATATCTGCACTTAAACAGATAACAGCATTTACATCAGCACAAGCAAGTATTCAGTTGCCAGAGACATTGCAGCGTAATTTAATGCAAAAAGCAGTTATTCGCTCAGGAGATTGTTTTGTGGTAACTGGTTTTGACTCCGAAAATAAAGCAATTACAAATACTGGAGTTGGTAGCCCATACGATTGGCTTTTAGGTGGAGGATTAAATGCGAATAAACAAAGAACTAGGATGGTTATTTTAGTAACACCTCGTGTAGTTAATATATAGAGATAGTATGAAACTAGTAAAAAAGAGTGACTATGTTTTTGCAGCTGGAATGTTTTGGCAGATTCCAGATGAAGGTAAACGTTTTTTAAATATTTCAAAACTAACTAAAGATACTAAAAACAATATGTTTTGTCATATTAAAGTTATTAATACTTGGGGTTTTTGCCGTAAGGATGAGTTAAATAAAGAGAAGAAGGTTTCATCTTTTGGTAAGTATATTATAGAGGCATCTGGATTATCTACACAGTATTCCAACTCGATAATATGTTTTAAATTTAAAAATGCAGGCGAAATTGATGATAATGGTAGGCAACTCGAGTATGATCTTTACGGATACATAGTCCTTCTAAATGGAACAATTTGCCCTGATGAAGGTGAGTATGTTGCAAAGAGTGATATGGTTAGAACGTCCATTTATGAGAAAGCTGCGAAGCATGATATTGAGACCTTGTATTTACCAGTAGAAGTAAGTAGTCAGTTTTTTGATATTTTTGAGATATTAGCAGATGCTAATAATAATGAAGAGCTTTTATTATACATTATGTCTAACCTTACTAAGATTCAGCATTCTGAATTAAAAGAGTTTATAAGTGATGCATATCCAAACTCTAAAGAATTTATGGGGTTACTTAATAATCATGTGAGTATTGGGGATTTAAGGCAATTAATAAAAATGCCTTTATTTGAGAAAAAACTAAGATTAACCAAAGAGAAAAATCTTAAATATCTGATACCTAATATTGTGATATTGCCTTATAGCTCTGATGAAATATATTGGCAGCCAGAAAAGCTCAAGAAAATTTTTAATAAGTGCTTGATAGAGTCGACTTCAGCTAGGAAGATTAGGAACTATAAAATTGTAGCAGTAGTGACTGTTATTACTGCATTAAGTTATGTTTTGTATACGGTGTTGCTGGATAAGGACAAAATCATTCATAAGCCAATATCAAAAATAGTTATTCCAAAAGCAGTAGCTACTTCTCCTGATAGGTTAATTACAAATTGTTTGGTAGCTAATGATAAATACTTTGATGATTTGGGTAACTGGACTTTAGTATCAGTTCAATGTAATTCATTAGGTGCGGTATATACGTTTAATTCGAATGCGGACGATACTCTAAGTGATTTTGCTAGTCTAATTGGTAAAAATGATAATAGTATCAAATTCGCTAATAAAGTTGGCACTTATACTGAGAAATTCAATATCCCATCATTAGGGACTGCAAAAACCATCTTATCTAAAGATGTGATATTGAGTAATTTACAGCAAGCAGTTATTGATTATGGGGTTAAAATCTCAACCCAGCAATCAGGGGTACAAAAAAAATTAAATCCCATACTAAGGTTCACTATTGCATCGAAGCAGTCACCGGTATTTCTTTATAATCATCATGTACTAGATAATTTAAAAATTAGTGAAATTAGCATGAGTTTGGATAATAATGCTGGATTCTATAATTGGAATATTCAAGGAGAGTTTTAGGCGTGAAAATTATAAAAAATATTGTATTAGGAGCTATTTTGATAACTTTTGTGACTAAAGTTAATGCTATTGAAAATGCTCCAAGCATAATCACAGTAGATAAGCCAATTAAGCAAATCAATACGAATAATTTAGATAGTGCAGATGGCATGGCTGATGAGTTACTTAAAATAAAGCGTAAGGTAGAACTAGAAAAAGCCAATGCTGAATTAAAGAAATTACAAAGCCCACCTATTATAAATGGGAAGCTATCAAGTGGAACTTTTGATAATGCCCAAACAACGGTAAATGGGGTTGCTATTAATCAACAGGGAGAGAAAATTGCTTGGTTACAGTTCGCTGATGGGGGGACTTTGACAGTTAATATTGGGTCTAAGGTTGGACAATATACTGTATCAGATATTTCAATGACAGGTGTTATCTTAGCAACTTCGTTTAAGAAAGGCAAGGTGAAGTCAGTATTCTTGAAGCGTGCTTATTATGCACCTGAGAAATCGCAACAAAATAATTTACATGGAAATACAACATTTGTGCCCTCGCCAATTGTTACTAATGCTAATACTAGTGGTAAAGAAATTGTACCATCAATATTTATGACAAGATGATAGGTGCTTATCATGTTAGAAAATAATATAAAAATATTAACAACTAGAGGTGGAACACAACAAATACCACCACAGTTATATGATTATATCTGTCTTACATCAGATAAGAAGTTGTATTTTAATCAAGAGTATGCTAATCATCCTCAGGTATTAAATAAGATTGCATATTTTAAAGAAGCAAAATTATTTGAAGGTAAACCAATACCAGTTGCATCATCTGAGATGCGTGCATTTTATGATAAAAATATAAAAAATATTCATGAAGCCTCTCAACTTCAACGAGAGATAACGGATATATTTAAAGTAGCATCTGATTCTGAGGCATCAGATGTGCATATCATAGTACGTAAAAACGAATGTGTTATTAAAATTAGGCGAATTGGGGATTTGGATATAGAGCATGAATATACAACTGCTCATGGACATTCCTTATGTAAAACAATTTTTATGACTATGTGTGACCAAGCGGGTAAGACATTTCAGCCTAAAGCACGACAAGATGCACGTATAAAAGCAAGTTTTTTACCAGAGGGGATTACTGGAGTACGTATTGGTACTAGTCCAACCGATTCTGGGTATTTAATGGTGTGCCGTTTACTAAAAAAATCGGATCCTAGCAAACTAAATTTACAAAGTTTGGGTTATGAGTTGTGTCAGCTGGAACAAATAAATAAGGCTAAAAGTAAAAAAGGTGGGATTAATATATCAGCAGGACCAACTGGGTCAGGTAAATCAACAACCATGTCACTGATTATTGGACAAATAATTTCAGAGAGTAATGGTACTAAGCATGTTATAACTGCAGAAAATCCGGTTGAGTATGAGATTGGAGGCCAAATTGTAATGCAAAAAGAGATTAACGGTACAACTGTTAGTAAGAAATGTATGTCTTTTGCTACTCAAACACCTGTTATGGCTGCTAATACTAAGCGAAAGAAAGATATTTTTAGTGAAGCAATAACTGCGATGATGCGACTAGATCCTGATGTTATTATGATCGGTGAAGTGCGTGATGGTGGGTCATTAAAAGCGGCAATTGATGCAGCGATGACGGGGCATCAGGTATGGACCTCAGTACATGCAACAACGGCGATTGGTATTATAAAACGGCTTATTACTGTAAGTGGAGAAGATGATGGGATGGTTGAGAAAGAGTTAATTTGTGATTCGAGTATTATTTCTAGTTTGATGGCACAAAGGCTGGTAAAAAAGGTATGCCAACATTGTTCAGTAGCACTTTCTAAGCATAAAGATTTTGATTTAAAGATAATTAAACGCTTAAACGATGTATTTGGAGAGGATTTATCAGGGGTACGCCTTAGAAATGAGATTGGCTGTACGCATTGTTTTAAGGGTAATAGTGGTAGAACAGTTGTTGTGGAAATAATTAATACGGATCAAAAATTTATGGATTTGATAAAAACTTCCAATTATGAGGCGGAGCAATATTGGTTGAGGGTGCTAAATGGGATGCCAATGATGGCTCATGGATTAATAAAAGTTAAATCCGGCTTGATAGATCCCTATGATCTTGAGGATGAGCTTGAGTACATTAGCCTACCCAAGTCATTTAACAAAGAGCATTTTAATAGTTTATTAAAGGCACTCTAAATGGGGTTATATCAAGTATACGTATATTATCATAACCGCATTAGTGAATTAACCAAGAAGTTAGCTATGGGTTATAAACAAAGAATGAAAATGTATCGCATGTTGGAGAAGATGACTGCTGAACCCGCTTCATTACAGATTAATGAAGCGGTTGAGGAGCTTAGAAGTCTAGAAGTTGAACGCAATTTAAAGACAAGGCTTTGGTATGTTTATGATGATATTATGGAACAAATGCGAAATTCAGATGCTAATTTTGCTAATTCATTATCAAAATATGTACCCCAGCAAGATACGATGATAATATCTGCGAGTGAGCAAGACGATATCACTAGTGGTTTTATAACGGTTATTGAAAATAACAAAAAAACTAATGAAATGAAAAAAGCTTTTAAGTTAGCTCTCGCTTATCCAATTTTATTGGTTTGTGTGCTTTTGGGGTTATTGTTTTATTTTAGTGTACAGGTTATACCAGCATTTGTTGCGAGTATTGAACCAAATACAGTATTGTCACCGTCATCAATTTTCTTAATAGAGTTATCCAATAATTTTAGCTTGTGGTTTTCGATGTTGATGGGGTCAATTATATTTCTGGCTTTATTCGTATTTTGGGCATTACCCAATTTTACTAATAAGTATCGTAAATATTTAGAAAATATTGCACCGTTTAATATGTATCGAATTATGGTTGGTTGTGGGTTTTTGTTTGCTCTAAATAGTATGGGGCGTTCTGGATTTATGCAGTTAGAGGCATTGGAGCAAATGGGGGATTTAGCTAAACCATATCTTAAATATCGGATTATGTTGATAATGGAACAAATGGCAGATGGTTTGGATATTGGTCAAGCATTGATACAAAGTCAATTAGATTTTCCAGATAAGCAGATGATTAGGGAATTATCTATTTTTATCAAATATAGTGAAGATGATTCATTAGATGCACTTTCAAGTACGTTGGCTGAAGAAGGGCTTGAGGCGATCAAGCTACAAGCTTCATCCATGAAATTATTGATCAATTTTATGGTCTATGGTTGTATAGGTTTATTATATTTTTCGGTATACCAGTTTGGTATCGACTTAGGTTCTACAAGATTATTACCCTAAAAAGATTTTCATATATTTAAAAGGATTTTTTGAAATGAAAAAAAGCATTGTAATTAGCAGTAATTTGGAGTCAGGTTTTTTGGTAATAAGGGTTGAGCTTAATTATTGGGCAACTCAACATAGACGTATTATGCCACTAATAAAACATGCGGGCTTTAATGCTCTAGAATTAATGTTGGTATTGGCAGTAATTGCGGTTGGTATTGGTGTTGCGATTCATACTATGACTGGAAACTCAAACTCACAAAATGCAAATCAAATGGTTAGTGATGTGAGTTCTTTAGTTAGTAATATCAAAGGTGCGTATATGAGTTCAGCTCAGGGATATACTAATATAAGCACCCCCAATGCGATACAAGGTGGGCTAATTCCAACTGATTTGAGAGTTACAAATGGAACAAGTGTTCAAAATCAATTTCAGAGTGGAGAGGTGACTCTAGAAGCTGCAAATAATGGTGAGGCATTTTCTATTACGTATACGTCTGTTCCATCGGCAATTTGTGCTAAAGCTGTTAGCGCACTGGCAGGTTCGGCATTTTTAAGTATTGCTGTGGGAGGTACATCCGTATATGATTCTGTAGATACCTCAGTCGTAGTTGATGCCTCAACAATAGCTGGGGCATGTAGTAGTGGCAAAACAATTACTATTGTCTTTACAGCTAGTTAGTATTTTATGCAATCAGCAATTATATTAGCCATTATGGTTTTATCTTCATTCTTCTTAGATTCTGAGTACTTACGAAATGACGGTACTGAGGATAATGCTTATAAGCATTTCAAGGCTCAAAACGTATCTGATAATATATTGCAATATCATGACCAAATGATGAAATATGCTTTAGAAAGTTATGAAAATTTACATTTATTATCATCAATAAATCCAAGTAATGTTGAACAAATAGAGCTACTTGATTATGGGCAAAAAAATATTGCTGATTATACGCTTAAGAATTTTACGCCATTTTTGAATTATTCGAGTGTGGTTTTTAATTATACCAAGAATGAAGATGGTGAGAGTCATGGATACCCCATATTATATTTAGTGACATCTTGGGAGTCGTATACGATTCAAGGGTATAGGAATATACAGATGTCAGAAGCTGTTGGTAATTTAGCTCAAGATATAACAAAACATTTGTATCAAGGTAATAGTACATTTTGGGTGGTGCCTTGGGTATTTAAACAGAGTAACTGTTATATAGATGATTTGTACACGCAATTAGCTAATGATGAAGATGGTGCAAGTACTATAAATAAATTAAAAAGTTTATTTAACTCATTGTGTACCAAGATTGAGTCTGGTAGTAAGTATAAATTTTCTAGTTATGTATTTTTAGAACCAGTTATTAATAATCCAGATTTTTAATATAGGAAGTATGAGAATTAATCATTTAGTAAATAAATCAAAAAATATATTTGGATATAGTGGTGCTATTGAGTTAATAGGAGTACTTGCGGTATTTGCTTTTGTAATATTATTTAGCAATCAGTTTTTAAAAGAAGAGTTGCGGAATAGGCGTATCAATCAGTTAGTGGATCAAGGTAAAATTTTTAATGCTCAAGCAATAAGGTATATTGAAGATGATTATAGGATTTTATTACAACAATTAATAAACCAATCTGAAATTGTTATACCGTACTCAAGACTAATAGCATATTCTTCTAAAGGGGTAACTAATCAGATAAATAATTTGCAAACCCCATGTCTTTATGTCACTAGTGGTGGTGCTAATATACTTAGAGCTTATATTATTTGGGGAGCAACAAGTGCTAAAGTAAAAAAACTTGATAAGAAAACCATAGGTGAAATTGTTCATGGGTTAGGTGGTAATGCTGGGGATTTAATAGATAATAATGGTATTTATGTAATTTCTGGCTATACAGAAAATGAATTAAGTTTAAGTCAAGCAACAATAAATAATATCACTCAGGGTTGTGGTTTTATATCCCCTATGCCAAGTGATAGTTTGATTATAAATTTAACTAAGAATATAGATCTATTTGCTCCAATTGTAGGAAAGGTTGATTCACAATCAACCTTTAATGATTCAGATCCAACCCTTAAAAAAGATAGTAGAGGTAATAATAAATTAAACACTATGCAAACTAATATATATTTAGATAATATAGTTAAAGAGTCAGATATTCATACAGTGTCTTATTGTGACCCTAGGCAGTTACCAGCGGCAGATGCAGAGGCTATTTGTTTAAATTATGCGTCTATTCAAGGTATACATATGTATGCAAAAACTGCTTCATGGGTTAGCAGCATAATGGATAATACTACTCAAAGCTGTGTTGCAACAGCATCGGCACATTTTTATAGCACCACTCCAGTATTAACATGCAACGGGGTTAATTTAGATATTAGGTGTATGCCAATTGATGATTCTAGTGCTACTACTGTTTATATTGGTACTATGAAGCCTGTTCAAGATTCAATAATAACATGGCGCTTGTCATGTGGTCAGGTTCCAGAATCTGCAATCACATCAACCCAATTACATGACCTAGGTTTTAAAAATTGTTAGTAAGAAAAAAATGAAAAAAATATTTCTCATTATAGTGTGGTTTGGGATCTTTGCACTACTACTAGGCAATTCATTTGCAAGTAGTGTAGTGTACCCAGCCCTAGAATCAATAGCTGGAACCCCTGAATTACATACTTATAAAAGCCTTGATTTTGGAAAAAATAGTATGAATGGTCAACGTATACAGATACACTCACATGCCCCAGATGGTTCAAGTATTGAATTAAGTCAACTAGATATAAATAATGCCGGTATTCAAGCAGGCTATATTGCGCCAATCTCACATCATTTAGAGGCAGGAATAAGTTGTAGTTCTGATCAAATAGGAATGATAGCCCAGCAAATAAAGTCAGATTTGGTTATTAATAGTCAATTACAATGTATGTACAATCCTACATTTTGTAGTGCTCCTGGATATTGCTATTTGCCATTAAAAACATCAACAGTTACATATCAGTACAAAACCACTAGAGTATTGGCCAATTGTCCAAGTGGAACTGTGGTTGATGCTAATCAGCCATCAGATGGGGTATCTTCAAGCAGTATTAAATGTCCCGATATGCCTACTGGGTGGTATTTAAGTCAAGGACCACATGGAATATTGATAAATGGTTATACAGCTTCAACGGGGTTTTCATATTACACGGGGTATGAAACAGTATGTGACTTTACTAATAACCACGAGATGCAGCAAGTTGCAGTTGCTGCTTTGAAGATGCTTAAATGTACCAATGATTCAACAACTTTTATCATCGATAACTACACCCCATAATTTTAGAAAGAAATAATATGAAATATTCTCAATTAATAAAACTATCAGTAGTTACAATTTTAGAGCTATTATTAAGTGATTATGCTACTGCATAACTCTCCAATAGATATAGTTGTAATATCAAAAGCTAATTAAGTATGATAACTAAAGCAATAAATAAAGGATTTTCTGCTATAGAGCTTCTATTGGTATTAGGGTTAATAGCATCTGTAACCTATTTGAGTGTTAGTTTGACAAGCTCATGGTTAAAATTAAATAGGGCACAAACAGCTTCTAAAGAAGCTTACATATATTCTCAAGCCGTGGTACGCTACATTATCACTCATCAATACTCTCTTATTAATTTACTTAGTCCCAACACTAGCGTATCATCAAATTTAGTTGCTACGGTTTCACCTCAGGTTTTAGTTAATGAGGGTTATATAAGTAATACCAATTATACTAAATAACTTATCTGATAAATATGGTAAAATACTCCCTA
>CAZJFO010000053.1:0-12245 GCA_964545465.1 uncultured Neisseria sp. | reverse complement strand
TTTTTATTTTTAGGCTATTTTAGCTAGTGGTGCACTTAATTTGAACATGGGCCCTGCGACAGTAGTAGCTGAAATCGAAAAAATAGTTGCATTTACATTGTTGCCGTTTAAAACAATAACGCCTGATAATGGGACAGAGTTTTCATACCATGAAAAACTAGAACAAATCACTGGTGCAAAGATATACTTTGCTAATCCATATAGCTCATGGGAGCGTGGACTCAACGAACATCAGAACGGTTTAATTAGAGATTTTTATCCAAAGAAATTTGATTTCAGAGACGCCAGCGACAAAAATGTCGCAGACGTAGAGAATAATTTAAATAATCGACCAAGAAAAGCCCTTGGATTTTTAACCCCAGCTGAAGCTATGTTTAACTACGTAACATTTGGTACCTGGTGCACTTAATTTGTTAATTGGGGTAAGCACTACCCACCGTTCGCAAAACCGTTTGGAATCTTATCATCAATTAAGATCCGACATAGCTCAAGCCTACGGTAAAAAACATTTAATTGGTAAAACTGATTGGGCGCTAGAAATAACCAATCAATGTGGCCGGTTAATAGCTAATGTGATAATCCATTATAACTCAATGATTTTATCCAAGCTGTACGACAGGTATAAGGCAGACAATAACCAAAAGGCATTAAAAATGCTTAAAAAGATATCCCCCATAGCTTGGCAGCATATTCATTTTCAGGGGAGATTAGTATTTTCTGAGAGTGCTATAATTAATTTAGATGATATTGTTAAGGGCATTGAATTGGCTATAAGCTAGTCATACCAGTGATTTCCTGCAATATTCAAAAAAATCTGGGATTTACGCATGGAACCCCTAGAAAACCAACGACAACGTGCTAGTGGCTTGAATCTTGTGGTTGGCGCTATTATTTTATGGAATACGGTTTATATTCAAAAAGCTATTAAACATTTGAGCAAAACTGACAGTGATTTTAATGAAGACTTAATAAAACACTTATCACCTTTAGGATGGGAACACATTAATTTAACTGGAGACTATATTTGGAGCACTAAGCTAAAAGCTAGTACATTAAGAATTCGTTAATCTTAGCGTGCTAAAAATTCCGTTTCTCAGCGTGCCCCCAATACAGACTCTTTATCATTACTTAATAATAAGCGTTCGTAAAGGTTAGAATTAATTTGTCGCTCTAACTCTCTCCCAGTCCAAGAATTATTGACTGACTCATGCTCATAGTATTCTCGCTTATACTTGTCGTCAATAAGAATAAGCATTCTATATTGCGACCAGTTCAATTGTGAACGCAGTGCGTTCACAATTGGATATACTCTATAAAACTGTCGGCAATAGTGTAATTGTCGACTAGAAAACCCGCTACCAAACTCGGGCTCTAACTCTTTTGCTAAATTACGAATTAAGTAAGCACCATAATCCGCACGCTCTTTACCCTGTTGTTCTTCAATAACAATTTTCTCTCCAAGCTGCCAATACATCTCTACTCTATGAAATTCAACACTTCTAACCGCTTTTGTTTGAGCCGTACCAATTATTTTTTTCATGTCCTGAATAAATGTGGCAGAGATATACTTATCAATATTACTCATATTTTAATTCCCAATTTTTTATTAATCTTATAGGTATTGTTAGATATATAAACACTATTATATTACTATATTTTATATAGTGTTATACTATTACTTTTTCTTTTTTACGCTTCTGGTTTTTTTGGTAAATTCTAGGCTAGATAATATATTTATCTTATAAGAAGACTCACTTTCAATTACTTCTAAATCATCTTCATTCGGCATTATCAATCTACTAATAATCGTACCTGCTTTATTTAATAAAGATTTTTGCTTGGGCTCATTCTCTGGATCTTTCATAATTTCAACTATTGTACGATTAATTTGACGAATCTCGGCAAATGTATCAATAATTGCAATTGTAGTTTTTGTTGCAGTAGGGCTTTTTAGAATTGTGGCTAACATATATAAGCCTTTTTCAGTAAATGCTTTGGGTAAAGCTGTTGAGTGCCTAAGGCTAACGAACCGGTCGCAATTTGCGACCAGTTCTGCTTTTTCTTCTTTGCTAAGTTCTAATAAATAACCAGTCGGAAATTTCTCAATATTTCTGCTCACAGCTTCATTAATACGTTTAGTCTCCACACCATAAAGTTCCGCAACATCTATATCAAGAATAACTTTATTATCTCTAATATCTAATATTCTAGTTTCTACTGCTCCATAACTTACTATATTTGTCATATAGCACCCTCCAAAAAATATACTAATACTATATTAATACCGTATTTTATATAGTATTATATTATAAATTAGCTTTCGTCTCTTTTTAGCTTTTCATGTATCGCCATCATGATATATGAAGAACAGGTTCCAGAATATACCTTTTTAATTCGACTATCTAAGTCTAGGGGTAATTGGATCATTTTCTTTTTAAATGCTGTATCTGTATTTGAAGTGGCTTTTATATCACGTTCTTGCATTGCTGCTGAACTAACGGCACCAGAGATTAAATCTTTCATATTTTTTTTAATTGTCATGATTACCCTTTCACTATACTATTAATGTTTAATTATTATGCTTTATGTAGTATTATACTATATTTTTAGTAATGATTCAACTTCTTTTGCTAATGCTTTAAATTCTAAACTAGCCTTACCTATTGGATTAAATTCTTTAACTGATAAACCCTTATTAGTTGCATTTGGAAAATCTGCACGTGTTCTAACAATACTCTTCATTAAATGAAAATTATCTGATGAGCTTATAAAATCCTGTATCTCATCAAAATGCTTAGTTGTAGGGTTTACGTTATTAATAAACACATTTGTCTTAATAGTCTCGCCCTTAACTTGGCTTAACTCTTTCAAAATTGATTCAAACCTATTCAGCCCTAGTAAATCCACTACATTGCCTGATGTAGGTGAAACGAGTAAATCTGCCATTATAATAGCTATTCTAGTTAGTCCACTATCAAAACCACCTGTATCTATAATATATAGATTGTCTTTGTTACTTGATTCGATAATTCTCTCTAATTCATCCTCTTTAGTTACTGTAGTTAGCTTTAGAGGTTTAGCGACCTGCTCTCTAATATTATTTAAATACGTAATAGATTTTTGACTATCTAAATCAATTAAAACTGGATCATATTTATTTAAGAACACCGCTAAATTTAACGCTGTTCCAGTTTTAAATATTCCGCCTTTACTATTACATACCGATAGGATCATATTAATTGTACTCCATTAATTATAATTAAATAGCAGGTTTATGTAGTTATTATATAGTATTTTGTTATTAATTTGTTATAATTTTCTATAATTCTACAAGTTTATAAAATAAAGCTAATGTATAGATATTACGACAACTAATCTATAACCCTCGATGGGCTATAGATTAGTACGTCAAAGTAAAAACCGCCATTACAGCGGTGTAACTGTTACCTCAATACTGATTGGCGTTCTGTCTCTATAATTGTGCTCCCGTATTGCTTACGGATATTTTTCATAGACTTAGAGCCTCTTTTAAAATTATTAGTACCAAGGGTAGGGGACCAATACCAAGATTTTTTTGCACCAGAAAATTTGAACCCTAAATCTTTTATTTTATCCTTGTATGGGAATGTATCGCCAGATAACCATACCCAATACCCACACACTTCAATAGTAACCCCTACCATTGTTTTTAAAGTCTGAATGAACTCAAAATTAATACTATTAGTATTTGCCTCATCTTGATTGATATCAAGGGTACTATTACTAGCGAAAAACTTGCATAACTCCTCAAATGCTGTATTAATTAACTGCATTGTCTCAGTATTCCCGCCTTTGTCGGGGTGATTGATGCTCGCCAATTTGCGATATATTTGCTTAATATCAGCAAGGGTATACTGTCCATTTTCTAAGCTAAAAACATTAACCGCATTTTGTAATTTGTCCATGATAATACTCCAAAAAAATAAAAAAGTAATAAACACCTACTGGTGCACGGTGCAAGCTTGGCGGCGGGCTGCCCCACTAATGTTTTTCCCTGCCGCAGTGGCTTACGACGTTCTAAATACGCAAACCTGAGCCAACAGTCAAGGGCGATTACCCTTAACCAGAAAGTTTTTTAGACACTTGTGTCGGAATTGTTTTGGAGTACAGCGACAAAATAATTAAAAAAGTTTGGGGCAATTAGATAAATCAAGCTGGTAGGATACCAGCGCCCAATTTATCTAATTGTCGTGCACTTTACCCTTTACTATTGGCTCAGAGTTGTGTTTACCTCGTAAGTAAGCCACTGCGGCAGGAAAAGATATATTTTTTATTTATTGACAAAACCATCATTTGTGTATTACAATGTAGTACAAAGATATAAAAGGGAAATTAACATGAGCGCAAATGCACTTGTTCAAGCGAGAATAGATGAAACAATTAAAAATGATGCAGCTACAGTACTTGCCGCAATTGGATTGACTGTTTCTGATGCCGTACGTTTATTACTTACACGTATCGCTAAAGAAAAAGCGATGCCTTTTGAGCCCTTAGTCCCGAATGCAAAAACATTAGCAGCAATGAAAGAGCTCAGAGAAGGGAAGGGTAAGAAATTTAGTAGTGTCAATGATTTAATGGCTGATTTACATGCGGACGATTGAAACATCCAGTATATTCAAACGAGACTTTAAAAGAGAATTAAAGGGCAAATATAAAAAGGTGCTTAGTACAGAATTTACACATGTAGTTGAATGCTTGGTAAATGATAAACAACTAGATGTGAAATATAAAAATCATCCATTAACAGGAAATTGGGGAGGATATTGGGAGTGTCATCTCAAACCGGATTTATTATTGATCTATAAAAAAATAGAAAGTGAATTATTATTACTTGCTAGAATGGGATCACATAGCGAATTATTTTAATATAAATATCACAAATTTTAACATCAAAAATCATGTAAAATTAATTCCCTATTACAATACTAATAGGGAATAGGAGTAAATAATTTAATATTAATTATATTTTACTGAAGCATTTAATTATGTGCCAGCTATAGCTTGTTTTTCACCTTTGGGGAATATTCGAATTCTAGATGGTAACTTTATACTGCTAATATACCAAACTTGTACATGAAATGGAGATGTTGCAAAAAGATTGACGTTTCTAACCCAGGTATTATTTAAAATATTATTATTCTCATCAAAGCATGTGACATCAATATCTAGCCTCACTTTATTATTAAACTCTACTAAACAAATTTCTAATGAAAGATTAAATGATATCCTGTTTGAGCTAAAATCAGCATCAACAATTTCAATTCCAATAGAACCCAAGGAAACACCAAGACTTTCTTCAATAAGATCAAACCGTTCTATATTATTTTTAATTAGTTTAACAACAAGATCACTATCTAATAATGTACAATCAATAAACTCTTCTGCTTCACTTATTTTTTTAGCAACCAAAGCATTATTAATTATTTTAAACTCAAAACCAAATGTGATAGAACAGTTTTCTTTAGGTAAAATAATTATGATATTACATTTATCTCCAGAATTAAAACTCTTTCCATTCCTTTTAATAGTTCCATCATCATAAAAACTAAGCTTAGTACCTGATTTTGCTGGTATTTTATTTACTTCTCTAGATTTAATTGAAGATAAGCCATTGACTGAAATTTCCGTATAAACATTATCACTACTGATATGCTCTGCCTTAAGTAAATAAACATTTTGAACTGTATTTTTATTATTTAGTACTTTAAAATTTAGAAAAGCATCAATGCTATTAAAGATACAATCTATTAAATATTTTCCAGAGATGGTATAATCAATTTTTAATTGCCCAATTAAATTTACTATTGGTTCTGGCATAACATCTAATTTAGATATTGCTTTCAAAGTCTCAACTTCAAGGGCGTTCATTCTGTTTTTGGATGGAGTTACATTAGCCCTATGCCTTGAATTGAGTATGTTGCGAAATGCTTCTGGAAGCTGAGAATATAATTTTTTCATATAATACCTTTAAAATAAAAATGCTTATACATTGTTCAACAAATTAAATCATTAGATTTGTTGATAATGATTAAACGTCTAATTTGAATATAACTGGATTAAAAACATATTCAGAGCACTCCCAAACCCACTGCCTGCACTGCCTAACAAATGATAAATTTTCAGCTGGATTTTGAATAAATGAAACCTGAACCTCTTCGCGTTTTTTAACAATTAGTGCTATTATGTATTTGTCTTTATATTCCCTAGCAACAACTTCTTCATTTGAAGTTATAATAAATGGTTTACCAATGGAATCAAGTAATTTAATTTCAAAAAAATATTCAATATTATCTTTTATGGCATATAAATCATATCCTAAATTTTGTCTACTTCTGTCCTCAACTTTATATCCTCTACTTGATAATATATCTAACAAATATAATTCTGCGCTTCTCCACTCAGATAATAAATTATTGGATTGTGTCAGATTAACGTTTATAGTTGAATTAGTAGTTGCATTACTAATAATTAGATCATGCGGATATTCTTTTATAGATTGCTTACTATTATTCGTAACATCTATAGAGAGTTCTGATTTAACGGTAACTTTTCCTGTAACACCTAAAAAAACAGAATTAAACTCATTTATATTAATTTTACTACTTAAAGCAATTATAAAATCTTCAGATAATGAGTGTGGAGTTTTTGTAAGTTCTAGTGCATTAATAATTTGACCATTTTTACTTTCTAATATAGGAAGTTTTTTAATTGGATACTTATCTCTCAACATAATAATATTTTGTAAAATAAAAGCAATAATTTCTATATTTCCAGTCCTCGATAAATGATTTTCTGTATCAAGATAATCAAATATATCTTGAAATTGTAAAGATTTTACATTTAAAAATTTCAAAAAATTTATTATCATATTATCATCAGTAGTAAAAATATGCTTTTTTCTTATTTTTCTAGAAATGATATTGTTAGTATCAACTTCGTTAAACCATGCTGGAACTAAAATTAAATGGTTTTCTAAAAAGCATAGTCGCTTTTGTAACTCTAAAACAAATTCAGTTTTAAAAACCTTTCTTTGCATTTTAATTGTTAAGATTTCAAAATTTGGTGTAATTACTTTCAAAAACTCATAAAGCTTATTTATAGATGTAGATAATAAAGATCTACAAATTTGTTCTATTAAATCACATAATGAATAAATACACCTATATGTAGTTTCATCCAAAGCTATTCTAGTTCTCGATGGGTCTGTACTAAAATCTGCATTAACTCTAACAGGCATTCCTGTCTGTTCATTTGTTGGTAAAAAAGCATGTGCTAATGCATTTTCTGGTTTTAATGAAACTACATCTTTATCTATTAAGGATATTGCCAAGCTACAGTTTAATCCAGTAAAAATACGCCAATTATCAGTTTGATTTGAAGAGGTAATTTGACTTTCATACTCAGTATTAGATTGGGGTAATCTTTTGCATGAGTATTCTTTTTTAGTATGAATATTCTCTAATGATACATTTTCAATGTTGTTAAGAAATAATAAGAAATCTGAATCAAACAGCTGAAATTCATTAGCAATTTTATCCTTATTAATACCTGTAAATATAAAAATAGTTGAATAACCACTATTTAAAATATCTTTGACTCGATTTTCAATATCACTATTTTTGGATATTGCTAAATGATGTGGTATACGAATTAAAGGAATATTAGAGCTTACCCCTAAAACTTCACGAGTTAGTGATTTTGAGAAGGTGGCTTTTGTTTCACCACTAATTATATGTGCCTCAGTAGCAATTTCGGCAATTGACTTAAACCCTATGCCCCTATAACCGATAGATGAACCCCTAGATTTATCAGAAGCTGCATTTCTGCATAACCCATAGAAATTTGTATAAGAAAAGATGTCGCCATCATTTGCACATATAAGATAATCATCGCTTACATCAACCAAAAATTTCTTAGATTTTGCATCATCCGCATTTTGTAAAAGCTCTACAAATACTCTACTCGAATAAGTTTCAGCAATATATTTTTCCAGCTGTGCCAGTTCAAGCAAGATAGCTGGTGAGTTTTTTGCTTCTCTTAATAGTTCGTCCCTAACAAGCTCCAAGATGTTTGACATTATATAAGTTCCTCAATTAGTTTTAACTAAATAAATTGTAAGATTAAGCCACGTCGTTATATATTAAGGTAAATGGATTATTTGATCTAGGGTCATAGTATCGCTTGGTGGTGGTTCGTGTTTAAGGACTGTATTAGTGCCACCTGTTGGGAACTGGTAAGTTATGCTATATTGGGTAGCATTTATTTTCTTAACATTTGTAATATGCATCATATTATCATGGTGTGGTTGCAGCCCTTTGGCTTTGGCAGCAGAATCCTGAATCGCTTTGGTTATTGCTAAGGCTTTTTGATGTACGCTTGGGTCTTCATGAAATACATACAATCCATAACCACACCACAATATAGCCAAAAACCCTACAATTCCAATTAGTCTTAGAAGCTCTCCGCTTCCTTCGGAGTGTAAGCTGTTCTTTGGAGCATTGGTGGAGTTTGGTGTGTTATTATCTTCTAACGCTCCTATTCTCTGCATTGTTGCTGGATGGGTTGCCATTAGTTTAGCTAAAAAACCTTTATCATTAGCTGGTTCCTTAGAGATGACCTCTAGCGCGGAAATCATATTGTCTTTATATCCAAGATTTGCGGCAAAAGCATCAGCTCGAAACTCAGCTCCCCTACTCATTTTTAAACTCAACAGATAAAATATTTTTGATCCAACCCAATTTAATACAATCAATGGTAAGAAAAATAGTACAAATACCCAACTAAACACTACAAATGCTACACCATGTTCGCTTTTTACGTTTAAACTCAAAGCAGCAGTAATAGCAACATATATGCCGTAAATAGTCATAATCACTCGTGAACCAAATGAGCTAAATATCAACGCTGTTGTTTTCACGCTATCGCGGTAGTATATATGCCCCATTTCGTGTGCCAAAATTGCTCGTAATTGATCATCTGAGAAGGCTTCAAATGCACCACGAGTTACTAGCAAAGTATCATATCCAAGAGCAAAAGCATTTACTACATTGTCGTCACTTGCTTTTATCTTAAAGTCTGACAGTCTATACGTAGTTCCATATTCCTCGTTCGTTCTATCTATAACTTCTTGAAACAGTGGCTTAACTTTGGCTTTTTCGCGTCCTATCATGGTACGCCCCGGCAAAAATAGTCCAACAACTGTAGTACCTAGTCTAGTATATCCAACAAGTGTCAATCCACCCGCAATTAGAAATCCTAAGCACCATGCTAGAGCCATACTAATGTGAATAACCCCAGAGCCTAGAATTAGGATTACAGCTAAAATAAATGCGTTGAAGATTATGTTTAGGGCTATGTAGATCATGGTGGCAGGCTCCTTATAAATTAATTCGTTAAAATTTGAAGTAAATATACTGGATTACTAATTTGCTTGGCATAATTAAAAGAATAAAATAGTCTGCATGATATAATTATTAAGAGTATAACACAGAAAAATATACCAATTTTATTACAAGTTAACTCTTTAAATATATAAGGGAATGAGGTTATTACGTCCCTAGAATCAAATATATCTTTAGTTATTTCACTTATAAGGGTATTGAATGGCTCTGCTAGAATTGCTTCCACATTAGAAATTGTTTTATGTTCTAAAATATCTTTTGCATATTTCATAATATGGTTAATATGCAAATCCATAAATTTTTCGTGAATTGAGTTTATATCTATTATTTTACAATCTAATTGACATTTATTTGCAATTGCATAAAAATCATTTGCTTTATCATCTGATAAAAAATTCATATCAGTAGTTTTAGAAACACCACAATTCTCACCGTGTAACTTAATAAAAGTATACCTCCATTGAATATATTCACTAAAGTGCAAATACAGATTATCTAGTGTTTCTATTTTGTTTTTTATTTTCCAAGTATATATATTGTTTATATATAAACCTATCAATGCACCAAAAATAGCCGTAAATATAGGAGCAATTATTGCCATAGAATACCCTTAAAATACTTATTATAAATTATATAAACTATTATAAGTAATTTTTATGTATGAGTGCAGCGGATAATTAGCACGAGAATACCAATTGCTACAGCACCCCAGATTATCAGCTCGCTTTGTAATGGGTTTCTGCGTGGTGGTAGCTTCGGAAGCTCTGGAGCTTTTGCTACTGCGAATACGTCTCGAATCTGGATTTTTATGGCTTCAGTATTAGTTACTTTACGGTAGATAATAGCCTCACCTTGTTTTAGCGTCTTAAGCTCTTCAGGGGTGATTTTGTATTTCTCTACTATACTCATGTTCCCTATTGAGCGTGGGAGATCCTCTTTTTCATTCTTGCGTCTAAAGATGTCTATCTTGTTAGATTGTAAAGGTTTATCATAAATAGTAGTGCTATATTCTGCACTATTTTTTGTACCTATTACCTGAGCGAATATTTCAGCATCATCCGCGTGGTTCACGCGGTGGATAATAAAGGTATTGCAACAAGCTATTAACTCCTCGGCTATCCTTCTAGTTTCCGATGATTTGAGCTTAACAGTAGTTATTGATTGTGTCCCGATAATAGCGTGCATACCCTGACTACGTTGTAGTGATATGGTTTCGGCTAGATTACTACTAGCGTAACTTCCAAACTCGTCAAATATACAAAAGCACTTAGTAAACTCTCTAAAGCTAGAGAAGCAGCTATTTATATCATTAATCACCATTTTCGCCATCTTTTTGGTATCCTCGGGATAGGCTGATGCATCAAATAAAAATAGTACTACTTCATTGTTTAAAATGCTTTCACGTAAATTGATTATATTGCTTTTGCCATCAGTGCTTAAAAGATCTCCATAGCTTGAATAGATGAATAGTTCTAGTAATCGCACTACATCCGTTGCCATATGTTTGGTTTCTTTGTCATTGTGGATTTTCTCTAGTTTTCCTGCTAGTACTGGATCTACAGTATTGGCTAGTTTCTCCAGTAAGTCAGGGTTTTCTAAAAAAGATAGTAGTATCTTAAGGTCTACCGTATGCCCTGTTTTTTGGCTATGTTGGTATAAAACATTATTCACAAAGTTAATGTAATTTTGCTCCGCCAAGCTAAAATGCTCCTGCCCCTTGCCCTGAGCCTCAGCAAATAATGACATGATACGGTTTTTCCATTCCGTAGCATTACCAGCGCTAAAAGTATTATACGCCGCTAAGTTAGTAATATTCTCATCAGGTCGTAGTGTAAAGACTTTGAATACGCGGTTATATTTAGTAGCTAAACTCCCGAGCTTATCAATCAAATCAACTGAACCCTTACCATCCAAGTAAACACAAGGCAAATTCCTTGATATAGCACTATCTACGAAGTTTAATATAGTATTAGTCTTACCAGCACCAGTAGTACCAATAATTAGCATATGTTGATTTAGTTCTTCGTCTGACATTTCTATTCGACGATATGAACTAGGTGCACTTATTAGAGTTGTCATACCTTGAATTTCTACTAATATTAAGAAGCGTGAGGTAGTGTATTGTGCGTGCGTTCATCCATCATCTTATCTCTGCAAAGTTGATTCAAGAATTTTGTCATATCACCATGCAGTTTCAACCACAGCACAATATCTTTGTCTAATTTTGCAGTTATTTGAGCTTTTAATGGCTTAAATAACGGATTTGGACGCCATGTCAATCCATCTTCAATATCTGGAAGATCACTAAAATCAATATCTTCATCTTTCATAGCTCTAAGCTTCTCAAGTTGTTTATTTCTGTCCATAATTAAGCCTCTCTTTCTTACTAGCAAGTCTTGCCGAAATAATGCGAATGTTTGTTTTTCTCCAGGTATATGCAACAGAAATAATAAATTCCCCAATTTTACCTATTATCTGGATTCTTTCTTCACCACCCACTAACCGTGTAGTTTCAACTGCCATATCATCAGAAAATACTTCTGTTGCTAATGTAAAATCTATTCCATGTTTTTCTAAATTAACTTTATTCTTATTTTCGTCCCATTCAAATTGCATAAAAATTCCATTAAATGTCATTAATGAACTATTTTATCATATTACTAAAGTGAATGTCTAACTTTTATAATGTCGTTTAGAGTTTGTGGATTGTCTTCACTTCTACGTTTTACAAAGCCAATTTTTTCAGGTAAAAAGGCCCATGTTCAAATTAAGTGCACCACTAGCTAAAATAGCCTAAAAATAAAA
>CAZJFO010000052.1:0-12446 GCA_964545465.1 uncultured Neisseria sp. | reverse complement strand
CATAAAGAGTCTCAACACTACATTGGTGGGGCGTGCCGGGTTCGAACCGGCGACAAACTGATTAAGAGTCAGCTGCTCTACCAACTGAGCTAACACCCCAAACTCATAGCTATATTATACCCTACTTAAACACCTTTTGGATGAAACTGTATGATTTTTTTATTATCCGGCAAATCGAGAGTAACATTATCTTTCCATCCATGAGCATAAAACACTTCTAAAGTGAGTGGAATCTTGCCATTTTTAGTTATTTTATTAAAGCGATTACTCAAATCGTTATATTCAGTTTTAGTTAACCTTGAACGAGGATTTTTAATACCGCCACCACACCCAACAATACGGATATCTAATAGTAGTTGATCAACACTATCATATTCAATAGTAATGTACTCAAGGTCAGTTACAGGGTGACTGAACCCAAGCTTAACTAGAATATCTCCTATAATATGCATATCTGGAAAATTGTAAGTATTAAGCCCAACATCACGTAACTGCTGTAGTGAGTCTACTCCAAATCCAGTTACTAAAAACAACCCACCAAGAGTTAAAATCCGTCTAATTTCTTTAAAATATGCTTCCATGTCATCTATATAAGGTAGGCATAAATTAGACCAAACTAAATTTACTGACTGACTTTTTATCGGTAAAAAAACAGCATCCGCACATATATGCCCTACTTCATTTGCAAATATTTTTTTTAACAGTCCTTTTTTTGTTTGATATTGTTTTAGTATATTTATTGACAAATCAAGCTCTATAATTGACGTTTTAGCAAATTTTGATTTTAATAATTTAGAATCAATTCCCATACCACTACCAATATCTAAAACTATATCAGGCATGATTTTGATATAATCTAATCTATCAAACATTCGTTTGGCGATTTCTTGATAAATAAAATCAAGTTTAGATACTTTTGGAGCATTTAGATTATGTTTGTGTTGGATAAAATTAGGCATAAAGGCTCACAATTAAAATTATGGGTTAATAATCATCTTTGGCATTATTGTAAGCTTTGTGGCATCCCCAATACCAATTTAATTTGTAATAATTGCTATAATGAGTTTGATAAACTACCAAATCTCAAATGTGAAAGATGTCTAAAACCATTAAAATATCGTAACGAACAATGTATTAACTGTTATACAAAAGTAACATATTTCGATAGGGTTTACTGTAGATACAGTAATACTAAACCACTAAAAAATGTTCTCTACGCTTTAAAATATAAAAAGCAAAAACACTATGCCGATACCTTAGGGACTTTATTAGCCGAAAACCTTCAAAACGCATCTGAATATGATTTAATAATACCAGTACCTTTACATAAAAACAAAATGAAACTGCGTGGCTTTAATCAACTCTTATTAATGCTAAATCATCATCACCCATTGAATATTCAAAATAATATAGTTATTCGGGTAAAAGACTCACCACCTCAAGTCCTTAGTGATATAAAAGCCCGGGAAAGCAATATTATCAATGCTTTTTTGGTTAAAGCCAATGTAATGGGGCTTAGAATACTTGTAATTGATGATGTAGTTACTACAACCTCAACAGTCAATGAGATGGCTAGAGTTCTAAAAGAAGCAGGAGCCCTAAAAGTTGATATATGTGCTTTAATGAGAGCAATATAGAATATTAATTTGTTTTAGAATTACCAACCATGGTAGTTGCAGTAGTTGAACCATAAATTGCCAAACATTTCGTCGTAGCTATTGCCGCACTTTCGGCCAACTCTGTCTCTCCAGAATAGCGGTAACAATCATATGCTTCTTGGTTTATTTTTGCAAATGCTTTATTTTGCTTTGCTCCATATGATGTCTTACATATTGTAATAATAGGACATGTAACAATAAACTCTTTATCTTCAGCAACAGATAATCCACCTACTAAAAAAAGAACAATGTACTTAAGCATAAATATATTTCAAAAAAATAGCAAGAGTATCTAGATACCTTACCCTTACGCAGTGGCACCCATACTCTTGCTATAATTACACGGTTATGACACTGGATCTCAAACTCTTACCGAAGCCGAATTATGTTCTTGTTTGGGATGAAGTAAGCAAAAACTTTCATCCTCGACATAAACATCTAGCTGTCTAAAAGTGGATAGAGCATCCATGTCCTATCACAGTTTTTTAGTACATTCCGTCCATTCCGCCCATTCCACCCATTCCGCCAGCTCCAGGCATAGCAGGTGCATCTTCTTTAGGTAGTTCAGCTATCATGCAATCAGTAGTTAGCATTAATCCTGCAACTGATGCAGCATATTGTAATGCAGCACGAGTTACTTTAGCTGGATCCAACACACCCATTTCAATTAAATCACCGAACTCACCAGTACCAGCATTATAGCCATACGCACCTTGTCCAGCTTCAACTTTATTGATAACTACACCTTGTTCATCACCGCAGTTAGCAACGATTTGACGAATTGGAGCTTCAACTGCTTTTAATACAATCTTAATTCCAGCTTCTTGATCTTGATTATCAGTTTTAAGGTTTTTGATTGCAGCACGAGCGCGAAGTAATGCAACCCCACCACCGGCAACAACACCTTCTTCAACCGCTGCACGTGTTGCATGAAGAGCATCTTCTACACGAGCTTTCTTCTCTTTCATTTCCACCTCTGTTGCTGCACCAACTTTAATTACTGCAACACCACCGCCTAATTTAGCAAGACGCTCTTGTAACTTTTCTTTATCATAGTCAGAAGTAGAGTCTTCAACTTCTTTTCTGATTTTTTCTACACGACTCTTAATATTAGCAGTATCACCAGAACCATCAATAATTGTAGTATTTTCTTTACCAATCTCAACACGTTTAGCTTGACCTAGTTGTGCTAATTCAGCTTTTTCTAGAGTTAAACCAACCTCTTCAGCAATTACAGTTCCACCAGTTAATATAGCGATATCTTCAAGCATTGCTTTACGACGATCACCGAAACCTGGAGCTTTAACTGCTACAGTTTTTAAAATTCCACGGATATTATTGACAACTAATGTAGCAAGAGCTTCACCTTCAATATCTTCAGCGATAATTAGTAGTGGACGCCCTGCTTTAGCAACTTGCTCCAATAAAGGTAATAAATCACGAATATTACTAATTTTTTTATCACATAATAGAATAAATGGGTTTTCTAAAATGGCTTCTTGTTTTTCAGCATTGTTTACAAAGTATGGCGATAAATAGCCACGATCAAATAACATACCTTCAACTACATCAAGCTCATTTTCTAATCCACTACCATCTTCTACCGTAATAACACCTTCTTTACCCACTTTAGCCATCGCTGTAGCGATAATTTCGCCAATAGCTGCATCACTATTAGCAGAGATTGAGCCAACTTGAGCAATTTCTTTAGAAGTTGTACATGGTTTAGCAATTTTCTTTAATTCAGCAACAATAGCTTCAACTGCTTTATCAATACCACGTTTCAAATCCATAGGATTCATTCCAGCAACTACGAATTTCATACCTTCTTTTACAATTGCCTGAGCTAAAACAGTTGCCGTAGTAGTACCATCACCTGCTACATCAGCAGTTTTTGATGCAACTTCTTTAACCATTTGTGCACCCATATTTTCAAACTTATCTTTAAGTTCGATTTCTTTAGCTACTGACACACCATCTTTAGTTATCATAGGCGAACCATATGATCTTTCTAATACTACATTACGACCTTTAGGTCCTAAAGTAACTTTAACTGCATCCGCCAAAACATTAACTCCGCGCACCATTCTATCGCGGGCATCAATGCCAAATTTTACTTCTTTTGCTGCCATTTGTATTATCCTTTATAAAAATTAAGCTACAACGCCTAAAATATCATCTTCACGCATTATTAGAAATTCTTTACTGTCTAATTTTACAGCTTGACCTGCATATTTACCAAAAAGAACTTTATCACCAACTTTCACACTCATACCAATTTTGGTACCATTATCCAAAACTTTTCCATCTCCTGCAGCAACAACAACACCCATATCAGGTTTTTCAACAGCACTAGCCGCTAATATTATACCTGAAGCTGTTTTTTCTTCTGCTTCAACGCGTTCAACAACTACGCGATCGTGTAAAGGCTTAATAGACGCCATTTAAGAACTCCTTATAAAAATTTACTTTCTGCTTATGTGTAAAACCTATAATTAGCTTTTACACATAATTTATTAAACATATCTCTTATGATGTATATGGTACTATCAAGATATATTTCAAGAGCTGACAATAAATTTTTTACAAAATAATCCCAAAATAATCCCAAAATAAGCGACAATATATAGCTACAACAGATTTAAATATATTCAAAAGAAACCCCTATGCAACAAACTATCATATATGGACAAAATGCTCTATCTGAATTTAGAATAGCTAAATTATCAAACATTCTAAAAAACGAAAGCCTCAAAAGTAATGAATTGTATCTTATTCTATCACCAAAACCACTCAATAAGAAAACCATAGAAAAACTAGAACTTCTACTAAATGGGCGAGTAGTTAAAACCATAGATATTAACGCTAACAATATGATAATCACCCCACGCTTCGGAACAATTTCTGCGTGGTCTTCAAAAGCTACCGAAATCGCCTACCGCTGTAATCTAAATGACATATCTCGTATTGAGAAAAGTATTTATTATCAAGCAAATGTAAATCTTGATAAAATAGTTGATGTACTGTATGACAGAATGACTGAATCAATAATAACCAACAAAAAACAATTAGAACAGTTATTTTTAAGTAATGATGGGACTACATATACTGAAATAGATATCTTAAACCATGGTAAAATAATTCTAGAAGAAGCTAACCAAAAAATGGGATTAGCCTTATCAAATGATGAAGTAGACTATCTCTTTGACAGCTACACCAAAATCAATAAAAACATCACTGATGTTGAACTAATGATGTTTGCACAAGCCAATAGTGAACACTGTCGCCATAAGATTTTTAATGCTGACTTTGTCATAAACGGTGAGAAGAAACAAAAAACTCTCTTTCAAATGATAAAAGATACTTATAAAAAAGCTCCACACAATGTATTAGTTGCTTACAATGACAATTCTTCCGTAATTTATGGGGGTAGTTTTGAAGCCATTAACCCTGATTATGAAACTAAAGAATATCAATTTAAAACCACTATTAATCACGTAATCATGAAGGTAGAAACTCATAACCATCCAACAGCAATAGAACCATTTGCTGGTGCTGCAACTGGCAGTGGTGGAGAAATCAGGGATGAGGGTGCTACTGGTCGCGGCTCGAAACCAAAAGCTGGGTTATGTGGTTTTAGTGTCTCTAATCTAAATTTACATAATTTCAATACTAACTACAGTAAGCCTCACCATATCAAATCAGCACTTGAAATAATGATACAAGGTCCTATTGGAACTGCTAGCTTTAATAATGAATTTGGCCGCCCTAACCTGTGTGGTTACTTTAGAAGTTTTGAAGAAAGCGTAGGTGGTATTCATTATGGTTACCATAAACCAATTATGTTAGCTGGTGGCTATGGCTCTATCAAAGATGAACACGTTAAAAAAGAAGCTGTAGTTGCAGGTGCTCTAATTATCCAAATTGGCGGTCCTGGTTTTTTAATTGGTTTGGGTGGTGGCTCAGCCTCTTCAATGTCTGGAGGAGATAATGAAATCGAGCTTGATTTTAATTCCGTACAAAGATCTAACCCGGAAATTGAACGCAGGTGCCAAGAGGTAATTAATACCTGCTGCTCATTAGGATATGATAACCCTATAATATCAATTCATGATGTAGGTGCTGGCGGTCTATCCAATGCGGTACCTGAATTAGTACATGGTTCTGATATGGGTGGCCAATTTGAGATACGCAATATACCAAGCTACGATAATAGCATGTCACCACTAGAAATCTGGTGTAATGAATCTCAGGAGCGCTATGTCATTGCAATAGCACCACAAAGCCTTGATAAGTTTAAAAGCATTTGTGAACGCGAAAATTGTCCTTTTGCTGTTTTGGGTGTTGCAACAAAAGATAAACAATTGATATTAAATGATACTAAATTTAATAATACTCCAATAAATATGGATACCGATATACTACTTGGTAAACCACCTAAAACACTCAAAAATGTAACTTATACTCCAAAGAATTTAGTTAGTCAATTAGATACCAAAAAACTAAAAATTGAAGAAGCACTATATAAAGTCATCGCTCACCCAACTGTTGCCAACAAATCTTTTTTAATTACAATTGGGGATAGAAGTGTTGGTGGTTATACAGTACGCGATCAGATGATTGGTAAGTGGCAAGTTCCAGTATCTGATTACGCAATTACTGCTTTTGGAATGTTAGATAAATCTGGTGAAGTAATGGCTATTGGTGAGAAAACCCCCGTTGCCACTTTAAATGCAAGAGCATCAGGTCGTCTTGCTATAGCTGAGAGCCTAACCAACATCCTAGGTAGTAAGATAACAAATCTTAACGATATTAAACTATCTGCGAACTGGATGGCAAGCTGTGGCAGCCAGAACCAAGATGCACTCCTCTACCAAACAGTAGAAGCTGTGAGTCAAACATGTAAGTTACTAAATATCGCAATTCCGGTAGGTAAAGACTCTCTTTCTATGAAAATGAAATGGTATGACAATGAATATAGTAAGGAGGTAATTTCACCAGTATCAGTTATTATTTCTGCTTTTGCAACCACTAATGATGTTACTTCTCACATAACTCCTGAACTAGTAGCGAACCCCAAAAGTCGAATTATTTTAGTAAGTTTAGATAATCAATTACGTATGGGGGCAAGTATATTACAAGAATGCTACCATGATATTGGTGGATCAACTCCTGACGTTGATAACCTAGAACAATTAAAAAACCTATGTGAATTCCTAATACAAATCCATAATGATGTTCTTTCTTATCATGATAGATCAGATGGTGGTTTGATAGTAACTTTATGTGAAATGATGTTTGCTAGTCGTATTGGACTAGCCATTAAACTAGACACAAATAATCCAATTGAATTTTTATTTAATGAAGAAATTGGGGTTGTACTACAAATAGCTGATGATAAGATAGATAAGATACACGCACTTGCAAATAGCCTACAACTAAACCTCGAAGATTTAGGAACTATCACTACTAAAGAAGATAAACTAGTTATACATAACAATGATCAATTGATATTACATGAAAACCGCCTCAAGCTCCAACAGTCTTGGAGTAATATAAGCTACAGCATACAAAAACTTCGCGACAACCCTGTATGCGCCAAAAGTGAATTTGAACTATTAGAAAATACTAATACGGGGCTATTTGCAAAACTTGGCTTTGAGATAAAGCAAGCTCCAGCTCTAAGCTTGACCCGCCCTCGTATTGCGATATTACGTGAACAAGGTGTTAATGGGCATATAGAAATGGCTGCTGCCTTTGTTAAGGCTGGGTTTAACGCTATTGATATACACTTAAACGATATTTTAAGTAGCAAAGTTAGTCTAAAAGACTTTGTTGGGATTGCTATTTGTGGTGGGTTTAGCTATGGTGATGTACTTGGAGCTGGGCTTGGTTTTGCCAATAGTATTTTGTTTAACTCACACTTAAAAGACGAATTTAGTGGTTTCTTTAACCGCAAAGAAACATTTGGTCTTGGTGTATGCAATGGCTGCCAAGTAATGGCTCATTTAGCACCAATTATTCCAGGAGCTGAAAATTTCCCACGATTTGGGAAAAATATTTCTTCACAATTTGAAGCTCGTGTAGTAATGGCACAAATCGCAAAATCTCCATCAGTGTTATTCACCGGAATGCATGGCTCGCAAATACCAGTAATTGTATCTCATGGTGAAGGTTATGCAAATTTTAGCAACATACATCATCTAGACAATGCTGATATAGTGCTGCAATATATAAATAACTCTGGTGAAATAAGTGAAACTTATCCATATAATCCAAATGGCTCACCAAGAGGTGTGGCTGGGGTATGCAATACTGATGGGCGCTTTACGCTATTAATGCCACACCCTGAGAGAACTTTTAGAACACAACAAATGTCATGGCATGATAAATCATGGGGCGAAATGAGTCCTTGGTTTAAACTATTCTTAAATGCTCATGAGTTTGTTAATTAGAACATAATTGATAAGAAAACAATGTATTAGTTATGTTTAAAAAATATAATTTGTCATCATTTATAAATATTTAAATCTATATTTCTACCATTAAGAAAGTTATATTCTATGTTAGCTTTATAATTTTCATATAAGCTGTTTAAATAAGATAAATAAGAGTTTGTCATATTTTCTTCACGGGCATTTAACATAAAGAAATTACTATCTCCATTAGTAATTTTTTGATTTTCTGCAATAACCAGCTTTTCAGATATAGCGTATTCACTTTGCGCTAGATTAGCCTGCTTAGAAGTATTGTTTACCGTATAATGTAGTGACTTAATTTTTGTTGCAACTTGATCTACTAAAAAACTACGTTCATTTAACAGCTTCGACATTTTTTGTGATACCGCACTATTTAAACCATAGCCATTACTTTGCTCTAAAGGCATAGAAAAACTAGCCGTAGCCACTGCTTCTTGTTGATTAATTACAAAATAACTTACTGGAGATGTTGCTGAATTATTTTGGTTATATTTGACATTTAGTTCAAGTTTTGGCAACATCGAAGTTTTTGCATATTCTTGCTCTTTTCTAATTTTTTCTAATTGGGTCTCAATTACTTTAAATTCTGGTCTATTACGAATTGCTGCATTGACTTCATCTATATCAGATTCATTTTGTAAAGTTTTGTCTTTAGGAAGCTCAAGCGGTAAAAAGTTTTCATCTATACTTTCAATGGCACAGCTTGAATTACGATAAAACATAGATAATTCAAGAGATGCTTTATTAAAATAGTCTTTTGCTGACATTAGTTTAATCTTACGTTTTAGAATATAGTTATAATTTTCAGTTAACGCTATTTGGGAAACATCACCTTGCTTAAATTTTTTCTCCAGTGCTGTTTGGCGCGTTTGAGCTATAGTTAAAAGTTTCTCATATGATTTTAATTCAGCACCAGCAATAACCCATCCAATATAAGCTTTAGCAGCCTCTGTTTTAACAAGTAGTTTCGATAACTCTATTTCATACCGAGCTTTATCTGAATCTAAGATAGAGCTGTATAAATCTAAGCGTTCTTTATCAATTGCAAAACCATTAAGCAGATTAAGCTTCAGACCAACAAACTCGCGACCTTGAGTTGAGGTGATTTGTGCTGAATCATACTGTGGTGCATAACCATTAAAAATATCAAAACCCGTATATGCTGTAATTGGGGAACCGTAAAATCTTTTTTCTAAAGCAACTTTCTGATAAGAAGTATTATAAGCACTACCACTTCTTTGTGTAGCATCACCATTTAGGCGGGTATCAAATGGAGATTTATTTTTAGTTACTTCACTTTGATTAATTTCACTTTGTATTTCAGCATTTAATATTTTGGGATAACATTTATTGATGCTAGAGTCTAAAGTATTGATAAAAATATTTTGAGCAATAACACCATGACTATAGGTTAAAAATAGAGTCGTTAATACAATAGCTTTATGCATCACTTTTTTTGCCCCTGATATTCGGAGTTAACCCCATTAATTTTAAAGCTATTTTTACTATTATCAATCGAAATTGGAAAGCCATTAATTTGTCGCCAAAGTTCAAACCCTAAATGAACTTGATTCATCTGAATATACCCCAAAACCTTTGTTCCTAGGCGAAGATATACTTTATTTGGCCAATCAACTCCAGAACTTAGATCTGGAACTACTAAAACTCTAAACACACCATTATTATTAGCTGTATAATCTACAAATTTTACAACCCCTGGGAATGTACCAATTGAAACAGATGGCCAACCACTAAATTGCACAGATGGCCAACCATCAAATATAAGCCTAACATGTTGACCAATTTGAACTAATGGAATATCATTTCCATTGACATATAATTCAACCGCAATATCTTTAGTATCGGGAATGAATGTGGCTAAAAAATCTCCTGCTTTTACAACTAAAGAATCTGAGCTAGGAAGTGTTCTATTAATATAACCATCACGAGTTGCAGTAATAAATTGATTTTCTTGCCTACGAAGCATCGCTTGGGATTTAATTAAAAGTGTTTGATAGTATTTTTGATCACCTAATGATTTGTTATAGTTTATATTTGCAGCTTCCATTTCTTTTCTAGAAGTCAAACCTATTTCAGTTGCAATGCTGGCTGCATCAAAGCGCTCTTTTGTTGCCAATATCTCATTATTTATTCGTTCAATATTTTGTGGATCAATATCATTTATTTCAACAATTTTGTCCCCTGCTTTTACTCTTGAGCCATCTTGAACAAACCACTTCTCTACACGCCCACCAATTGGTGCTATTATTTGCTGTTCTCTATTTTGTGGTGTGAGGGTTGTGATTGCTCCATTTCCTTTTGAGGTTTGTATCCATGGTAAAAACATACAGCTAACTATAAAGAGTAACATTATTATTAAAAGCGTTGTAAGACGCGGGAAAACCACTGGAATTTCAATACCTTGAATATCTGTAAACTTTTGCTTATCTTGCTCTTGAAAAGACTGTTTATTAGTTATGGACATCTTAAATTTCTTTTGTAAAAGAGTTATCAATGCTAATTATATTATCATACTTGATACTTGTCTGATTTAGTAAATAAGAGATATGAATAAGTGTTATCTTTGTATGATTTTTAATATGATTTAGGATATTTAATTGTACATCATAAGATATTTTGTATAAAATATCAGTAACAATAAGTATTTTGGGTTGATGTAAAATTGCTCTAGCAATTTTTAGCTGTACAATATGATTATTGTGTAGAGGAAAACCATTACCAATTAATTTGGTTTGAAGAGCATCTGGTAAATTATAAAATAAATCTTTTAATAATGTTAACTCTAGCACATTATTTATAACTGTATCTGATATATCATTATAACCATGTGTTAGATATTCATATATAGTGCAAGAAAACATATCAGAATTATCAATCACCCATAAATGATTTCTTAAGTCTTGCTCATTAAAGTCGCTGTATTGATAATTATAAAATTTAATTTGGCCACTTTTAGGACGTAGAACATTACTAATTAACCCAAGCAGAATATTCCTTTGCTCATCATCGTTGCTAACAATTAAATTATTAGAAAGTGGTTTGACTTTAAAGTCAAATATATATATATTATTAGAATAATCGGTATACTTGAGATTAGACAAGGTTAAAATATGCTCACAAACTGTTTCAGTTATCTCAGGTACTTTATTTTTTGATTTTCTTTCATCTGTTAACTCAAAAAGACGATCTATTTCATCAGCTGAAGCTACAATACTATAGTACACATCAAAATAATTACTGAGTTTTGAAGAGCCAAATAAAGCCACATTATATAAGATTTCAGCAGCAATCAACTGCCCTAAACTGAGCTGACCTTTAATAACTAAAATAGAACCCACAATAAATAAAGTAATAGCTAAAGCTACGTAAAGAAAAGTTAAAATACTTAATTGACTTAATGATATTTTCCAATAATTCTTGCGTTTAGTAATATAATCGTTTATTAGGTTAAAGCTTTTATCTAGTGCATAATTTTTAGCTGTTTTTGATTTAAAATAGTTATTTAAACGAAATATATCGTTAAGCCATCCAAAAACCTGGTATTTTGATTCAGAGCGTAGAATAGATGATTTAATCGCATTGTTTTTAAAAACTGCCCAAGATAACCAGATTATGGCCAAAGCAATTATATTCATAACCATAAAATATGGATGATAAAGACTAGATACAATAAAACAAATTAATATTTGTAGAAAAGAAATAACCCCCTCCATAACCAATAGTGATGCAGATTGTTGAATATTGAAGATATCAAAATAATGACTAGTTAAATAACTAGTATTACATCTTTTTAACTCTTGGGATTCAGTATCAATCGATTTAATAAACATTTCAGAAGATAATCTAACAAATGAATTTTGTTTATAAATTTCTAATAGGTGTTTTTGCATAACACTAAGAATGGCTGAAAATCCAAGTAGAAATGTCAAGATAATACCAATAATTAAAACAGGCTGAATTAGTGCGGTATTTGCAATACTGTTTATTAATAACTGTATTGATATTGGCATTGATAGATTAATTACTGAAACTACAATTGCGTAGCTTATAATATAAAAGAAGAACCTTTTATCTTTGTAAACTGCTTGGTGCAGTATTCTTCTAATGTCTACTATTTGAGTCATAAATTTACCCCTAATATTACTTTAGATTAACTTAATCAAGTTAATTTAAGTCTCAACTCGCTATTATACATGAGAATCATTATCATCTTTTAATTTTTTACGAATAGCTATCGTGGATTCAAGCATCAAAAGAAACTGACCTTTTAAAATTTTTAGATCTATTA
>CAZJFO010000051.1:0-12489 GCA_964545465.1 uncultured Neisseria sp. | reverse complement strand
TTTATTTTTAGGCTATTTTAGCTAGTGGTGCACTTAATTTGAACATGGGCCCTTATTATAAAGAAAGCATACCTCAATATTTGGATACCACTAATCCATTATACCCAAACTATTTAAAATTAATAAAAGTTGAAGACCCATTCTCCTACTTAAATAATCCTAAATATAAAGATAAATTAAAGCATCTATCTAATTATGTTATTAATTCAAGTGGGGATGATTTCTTTACTCCTGATGCAAGTAAATATTATTTTAATGACCTCTTGGGAAGTAATACATTATTATACGTTCCAAACTCTTCTCATAATATTGGTCAATCTGGTTTCTTAAGTAAACTGACTGCTTCAATTTCTGCTTATTATAAGAGGATAGTCAGTAAAAATGAATTACCTATTATAAAATGGCATTCGACTAAATCAGAACAAAGTAGGAAAATTACAGCACATTTTAACGAACTACCTACTAAAGCAACCCTATGGGTAGCACGTAACAAAATCACTAGGGACTTTCGTTACGCATGCGATATAAAATATACCCCAACAGATGTTCAAATAAACACGGCAACCAATCAAATAAGTGCTAGTTACCCATTAAATAATCTAGGATGGAATTCCGGGTTTTTAGAATTAGATTTTAAAGATGGATTAATTGTAAGCTCACAAATTTATATCGACCCAGACACATACCCTTCACCAGACCAAAGAATGGATCAAAAGGGAGCATGCTTAATTATAAATTCTAAATAGAGCGGTTGTGTTTTTTACTTATTATCAGTAACATAAACATAACCATTGTTTTTCATCTCTGAGTACATAGTATCTATTTTGCTTTAGAAAATCTAAAATAAGCAAATATAAATAATAATACCATTGGTATTGAGTAAATTTGACCCAATGACAATCCTGTTGAACGAACTACTCCTGTAGCAAAAGAATCTGGTTCACGGAAAAACTCTAAACCAAATCTAATAATACCATACCCAATAGCAAAAACACAGCTAATTTGCCCGGTTTTTCTAGGTCTTCTTGCATAAGTAAACATTATTATTGAAAGCACTATTCCTTCAAATAATGCTTCATAAAGCTCTGATGGATGTCGTGGTAGCATTGACCCAGATGATGGAAACACCATCCCCCAAGGAAGATTAGGGTTGCAAAAACGCCCCCACAGTTCTCCATTAATAAAGTTACCAATCCGTCCAAAAAACAAACACATAGGAACAAATATAGCAAAAAAATCAGCTAAATCAAAGAATTTGCAGTGTATTTTGCGAGAATAAATAAAAAAAGCAAGGCATACCCCAAGAAAACCACCATGAAATGACATCCCGCCATCCCAAACCCTAAATATATCTAATGGATGAGTAAAATAAAAAGCAGGTTTGTAAAATAAACAATAGCCAACTCTACCACCTAGTATAGTCCCAAGTGCACCGTAAAACATAAAATCTTCAACCATATTTGGATTCATAAAAGGATGTCCTAATTTTTTTATCCTATATTTACCAGCAATGATAACAAATAAAAAACTAAGAATATACATAATACCATACCAATGTACTTTTAGCGGACCTATACTAACCGCTACAGGGTTTATTTGTGGATACATTAACATACAATTCTCCTAAAAATATTTATAAGGGCATGGATCCCAAATTCCATACAAACAGAATTTCATTTTTGTTTGGGATGACACTAGTAGGTGCATAAACAGAATTTTTGTTTGGGATGACACTAGTGCCATAAATTTATTCACCAAGTAAGCTTTTTAGTGTTGGCTTAATCTGTTTTTCGGGGGCTTGATCTAAATATATTAAATTAAATTTCTTTTTGTCTAGCTCTGATGACAAACTAGTGTCCTCAGGGTACTTAAGTAACAATGGGAAAAACACTGACTTACCAATTACCGATCTACTACTGCCGTCACTGGGTGATAAACCCCACATTTGTTGATATGTCATTGGATATTCCATTCCCCTACTACGATAATCCCCAATATATAATAAAATATGCCCTGGTAATTGAACTAAAGTAAAAAAAGGATTTCCATTTTTAATCAAATAATTAGCGCGTTCTTTTGGAGTAAGATTACTAATATCAACATTGAGTCCAGCAAGTGCTTGATTTTTAGAGTTTCGTGGCATGTAAAACCCAAACATTGTAAATATAGCTTTCATCTCAGCTGAGCAATCATTATAAAAACCTAAATTACCCCAACCATATGGGCGACCCTGAATTGATTTAATTATCATTGCAAAATTACTAGGAGTCGCACTAAGTGGTAGTTTAGCAACGGCATCAGATTTGAGTATCGCATTACTAATTAGTGCCTTACCATTAGACTGTTTTATGGGTATTAAAATCTCATAATCATCCCCATGGATAGCCTTTATTGGAAACATCATACCTACATAGCCACTAAACTGAAGTTGATTATGTGTATCAACAATAGCTACATCTGATTTTTTAATACCAGCGAGATTACGGTAGGCAACTTTTTGCCAAGAGGAAATAAAATTATTATCTACATAAGCAATCCCATTAGATTTTACCCATCCGATATATTCAGGAGCTAATATAAAAGCCCATTTTTTGTCAATAGTATATCCTAAGACATACAATGGTGTACCTGCATATACTGCTGAAGCTTGTAGATTATCAAATGGATAACCTTCACCCGGTATTGAGCTACTATAATATGCGGGGTCTGTAGTAGGTAGTGCTCGGAGAGATAAATTATTTGTTGCAATAGCAAGTTTATTATTTGAGTATTTTAAATGGTGAAAACTGTTTAGGTTTATATTGTTTTTTACTGCATCTAGCCATTCACTAGTGTATACCTGAATGTTTACTCCAAAAAACTTTTGTTTTTGTATAGTATTATCAAAATGATCTAATGTACGTATAATAGAATTTGCTAGATTAACTGCATTAGTTTGTTGTAATAATATACTAGAAACAAATGACTTACTCCAAGGAGAGTTATCCATAATGCCAGTGCCAAAATATGTATGTTTAAGTTGTTCAAACCGCTCTAACTGATACTCATCATCAAGTAAATTAATTTGATAATCAGATTCAAGAGGACTAATCCAGGTATCGGCATTTTGTGAATAATGTTCAAGAGGAAATGGTTTCATATTAGTGTTATCGGCATAAGCTAATGTAGTAAAAGCTAAAATTAAAATTCTAAAAACATTTAACATCTTATAACCCGAAAAATCATGATATTATCCGCATCGATAAGTCTATAGCTTTAATATCTTTAGTAAGTGCTCCAATAGATATTCTATCTACCCCAGTATTAGCATAATCAAGTACAGTATCCATATTTACATTGCCAGAAACCTCAAGTGTAGCACGTCTATTTGTATAAGTTACACATTTTTTTATGGTTTCAATATTCATATTATCAAGTAGTATGTTTGTTGCACCAGCATCAAGAGCCTCAGAGAGCTCATTAAAAGTTTCTACTTCAATTTGTATAGGGATATGTTTGGGAACCTTAGTACTCGCTTGTGATAAAGCTCCTGCTATTCCACCACATGCCATAATATGATTTTCTTTTATAAGCACCCCGTCATACAGCCCAAGCCTTTGATTATAGCCTCCACCAATTGTAACTGCATATTTTTGAGCTAAACGAAGCCCTGGGATAGTTTTTCTGGTATCCATTATCTTTACTTTTGTGCTACTTACTATATTTACGTATTCTCTTACAAGAGTAGCTGTTGCTGATAATGTTTGTATAAAATTTAATGCAGTTCGTTCAGCTGTTAAAATTGATCGTGCATTTCCAGTAATTTCACACAATATAGTACCAGATGCTACACTATCACTATCTTTAACATACCAAGTAATATTTATCGAGGAATCACAAATGCTAAATACCATATCAACCCAGTCACATCCACACATAACCATATTTTGATTGGTTTTAATAATTGCTTTCACTATGATATTATCTTTAATTAGATGTGCTGTGTAGTCAAATCCTATAGCTAAATCCTCACTAAGTGAAGCTGTTACTTGACTTGCAATAATATTTGGTGCACATTTAATTACACTGGTATTCATTTTATAAAACTCGGTATTTTTGGCATATTAGGTGATACTGTGAGTACTTCATAACCAGTATCAGTTACCAGTATTGTATGCTCCCACTGAGCTGATAAACTTCTATCTTTAGTAACTGCAGTCCATTGGTTAGGTAGAAACCGTATATGTCTTTTACCTTGATTAATCATCGGCTCTACGGTAAAAATCATTCCAGGTTTAATTTCAGGTCCAGACTTGGGACGGCCATAATGAAGCACTTGAGGATCCTCATGAAATACCTGCCCTACTCCATGCCCGCAAAACTCTTGTACTATACTGTAGCCATTTTTTTCGGCATAAGTTTGAATCGCGTAACCAATATCACCAAAGAAATTTCCGGGTTTTACTTGATTAATTCCAAGCCACATGCATTCATAAGTAATCTTACATAAACGCCTCGCATGATCTGTTATGTTACCTACGTAAAACATCCTAGAAGTATCACCATGATAACCATTTTTATTAACTGTAATATCTATATTTATAATATCACCATTTTTAAGTGGTCTATCATTTGGTATACCATGACAAATTTCATTATTAACTGAAGTACATATTGATTTGGGGTAAGCATAGACATTTGGGTCAGGTTTATAATTTAGAGGTGAAGGATATGCTTCTTGAACATTAGTAATATAATCATAACATAGTTTATCAAGTTCATTAGTAGAAATACCGGGCTTTACAAATGGAGTTATATAATCCAGCACTTCTGCCGCTAGCTTACCTGACACTCTCATGAAATCTATATCTTTTGTAGTTTTTATTACTATATTCATATTTTCTCTTAATAACTAATATTCATTATTTGTTTAATTTCATCCAATGTTTCTCTTGCTGTTTCGGTAGCCTTTTCAGCACCATCTGCTAATATGTTTTTTATTAGGCTGGTATCACCATCATAAGCTTTAGCATTTTCACGAAATTTACATTGTTCAGCTTCTATAGCTTCTATAAGCGGGGTTTTACATTCAAGGCATCCAATTCCAGCACTAATGCAACCATTTTGGGCATAGTCTTTTACATCATCTGTGCTATAGACTAGATGTAGTTGCCATACAGGGCATTTCAGAGGGTCGCCCTTGTCAGTACGTCTAACACGTGCAGAATCTGTTGGCATTTCACGAATCTTTTTGGATATAACATCGAGGCTGTCACGAAGTTTAATGGTATTATTAAATGATTTTGACATTTTTTGACCATCAACACCAATTATTTTGGGGGTGTTTGTAACTAACTCTTGTGGTTCAGTAAAAATTACTCGTGATTTATTTTCTAAAAAAGCAAATAGTCGCTCTCGTTCCCCAATAGATAAATTAACTGCATCCGTTAGTAAAAACCTTGCCTTTTCAAGAGCTTCGTTATCTCCATTTTGTTGATAATTTATTAATAAAGCTTGGTATAAATCAGATTTTTTCTTACCTAGTTTTCGCATTGCTTCAAGTGCTTTTTGTTCAAAACCTGGTTCCCTCCCATAAATATGATTAAAACGTCTTGCAATTTCACGAGTTAATTCAACATGGATAACTTGATCTTCACCAACTGGCACAAATTTTGATTGATAAAGCAATATATCAGCACTTTGTAATAATGGATACCCTAAAAAACCATAAGTGTCTAGCTCTTTAGATGATAGCTTTTCCAAGTGGTCTTTATATGAAGGCACCCTTAAGAGCCAAGATAATGGTGTAATCATAGATAGTAAAGTGTATATCTCAGAATGCTCTGGCACTTGAGATTGGATAAAAATAATAGCTTGAGATGGATCAACTCCACAAGCTAACCAATCAACAACCATATCATGAATATTTTGTTCAATATCTTTGGTGTTTTCGTAATTACTAGTCAAAGCATGTAAATCTGCCACCATAAAATAGCAGTCATGTTCGTATTGCAACTCTACCCAATTTTTTATAACTCCGTGATAATGTCCTATATGTAAATGTCCTGTTGGACGCATGGCAGATAATATTCGGGAATAGTCATTCATATAAAGTCTATCTCTTAGCGTAATAAAGATAATATTAAATTAACAATGGTCAGATATATAGGTTGAATTATATAAGTAAGACCACCAATTAGTAGTAAAAATATTAAAATAAACATACCATATTGCTCTGTTTTGGCGTATTTATTTGCTTGTGTATTTGGTAGCAATGAAAATACTATACGCCCCCCATCAAGTGGCAAAATAGGTAGTAAATTTAAAAGCATAAGGCTAATATTAATAGAAATTCCAGCTTGAGCAGTTAAGCTAATTGGTATACCAAAATAACTGTCAAAATAAAATGATAACTTTAGAATAATTGCCCATATTAAAGCCATAGCAAAGTTTGCAAGAGGCCCTGCTAGTGCTACCCATAGCATGTCACGTTTGGGATTATGTAATCTACCAAAATTAATAGGAACGGGTTTGGCCCAACCGAAGATAAAACCTCCAAAAATAAGACCTATTAGAGGGAATAGTATAGTACCTATTGGGTCAATGTGATGAAGTGGGTTTAGGGACAATCGCCCCATCATTTTTGCTGTATTGTCGCCGTGGCGGTTAGCGACATAGGCATGTGCTGCTTCATGAAAGGTAATTGCAAAAATAAGTGGTATTGCATAAACTACTACTTTTTGAATGACTGATAATTCTTGCATAATTAAAAGGTTACCTTATTTACATGCTTTTTAAGTACATCTCTAAATTGAGCTTTAATCCGTTCTATACCATCTATTGTCTCAGATTCAAACCGTAATACTAACACTGATGTGGTATTAGAAGCTCTGACTAAACCAAATCCATCTTTATACTCTACACGCAAACCATCGACAGTAACTATATCTGTACTCCCAGCAAATTTAGCTGTTTTTTGTAGTTGTTCAACTATTTTATGCTGTTCGCCCTCACCTACATTTATATTAATTTCAGGGGTTGCAACTGAGTTTGGGAGAGCATTAAGTAATGCTGATGGATCTGCAACTTTTGATAGTATCTCAAGAAGTCTCGCTCCAGCATAAACACCATCATCAGCACCATTCCAGCGATCATTAAAAAATATGTGCCCTGACATTTCACCAGCTAACTTAGCATCTATTTCTTTAATCTTAGCTTTAATAAATGAGTGTCCAGTTCTACACATAACAGGAATACCACCGTATTCTTTTATCCATGAAGCAAGTAGACGGGAAGATTTAACATCATAAATAATCTTAGCTCCTGGCTTGTTTTCTAAAATATCAGCTGCAAATAGCATCATTTGACGATCTGGATAGATTATATTGCCATCATTGGTGACAACTCCTAGACGGTCAGCATCGCCATCAAAAGCCAGACCTAGCTCTGCACCTGAGCTCTTAACTGCTTCAATTAAATCAACTAGATTCTCAGGTTTTGAGGGGTCAGGATGGTGATTGGGGAAGTTACCATCTACATCACAATACAATCCTAAAACCTTAGCCCCCATACGGCGATATAGTTTTGGAGCAATTTTGCCAGCAACCCCATTGCCACAGTCTATTACTATAGAGATATTGCGTTTTAGTTTAACATCACTAGCTATTTTTTTAATATATTGCTCTGACACATCATAAATATGATGTGTTGCTGTAGCTTTGTCATTATATATACCGTTTACAAGGCGATTATGTATATTTTGGATAGCATCTCCTGACAAAGTACTACCATTCATTACCATTTTAAGCCCATTGTATTCTGGTGGATTATGACTACCCGTAATCATTATGCCAGACATTGTCTCTAATTCATAGTTAGCAAAATATACCATTGGTGTAGTTACTTCGCCAATTTCATAGACATCACAACCTGCTAATAAAATTCCTGCGATTAATCGCTTAGACAACAATGGACTTGTAAGTCTACCATCATAACCAACTACTACTCCTTTTACCTTTGCTTCAATTGCCATGGTACCTAAAACTTTTCCGATATCCTCAACTACATCATGTGTTAGTTGTGTTTCAACTACACCACGTATATCATATGCTTTAAAAATTTCTACAGGATATTTCATCTTTATTCGCCTATCACAAAATAAATTATATTCATATGTTATACAGTTACGTAGCATAACATCCAGTAATATTAGTATCAAATAACAGTTAGTTTTAATTAGCTAAGTACTGACAAACTTTATCAGTTATAATAACGTATGCCAAAAAACTAGATTACGATGCGTTATTTTAACATAATATTTAACTATAAACCCCATTTATGCAATTAAGCCAAATTTTGTTTAAACAATTTATATCAAAACTAGCAATAATAGTCGTTGCTACATACGCGGTTATAATAGCTATATCATTACTTCTTACACTAATTTTTTACTTTAGTATAGATGTTTATAAAACTAAACTTGAATGTTTAATTAAGGAAAAGACTGGATATAGCTTAAGCATTTCTAAAATAGGTATTAGTTTAAGTTCTAGTTTAGCTCCTAAAATAACACTTAATAATACTAAACTAAGCAACCCGCAAAATCCTAAACAATTTTTTAATATAAAGCAACTTGAATTAGTTCCATCCTATAGTAGCTTATGGAAACTAACACCAATTTTTTCTAAGATAAATATAGATGGAACAGAACTAAATTTTGAACGTTTAAAAGATGGTGGTATATTTCTAAATGGTTTTAAGATAGATAATAATCAATCAAAATCAAAATTCGACATTGAAAAAACTTTATTAAAACAAAAACAGATTAAACTCTCACATATAAATATCAATTATACAGCTGATAACTCTAATTTACCAAAATTATCATTATATGATTTGACTAGTACTCTTGAAAAACAATATGCTAATCGACATAGTTTGACATTATCAATTGGCTCAAATCTTGATAAAGAAAATAACGCAATACATGGAACTCTTAGTTGGAAAGGTGCAAAATTAAGTGATTTTGAATCTTTAGAAGAAGCTAATCTGATAATTAGCACTATGGAGAGTAAGGTAATTAATGCTCAAATAAAAAATAATAAGCTACAATTTTTCTATGCTAATTTTGATATCAAGAATCTTAACTACATTTTGTCACGTCACCAAAATTTGATTAATTTTCCACAATTAAGTGGGAATGTTAAAGTATCATTGATTAATAATGACCGATATACATTTGAAGCTAATAATTTAAATATATTAACTGATAAAGGCTATGCACTTAATAATAGAAATATTACTGGAAATTACACAATTAATAAACAAGGCTCTTTTAGTATTCTAAACACTAATTTAAGTATGCTTAATAATCTAATAGCAATTTCACCTATAGCAAAAAAACTATCTATAAGTGGAACAATAGAAGTATTAAATTTATCTTGGATTGGTAATATAATACACCCTACTGATCTCAATGTATTGGCAAACTTTACTAATTTAGGGGTAAAATCAAATGATGAAAATATACCTAGTTTTAATAATATAAGTGGTAATTTATCCATTAGCAAAGAAAGTGGTATACTTAATCTTAGTTTAAAGAATAGTACTCTTTTATATCCAAAAATATTTCTGGTTCCGTATAAATTTAATTCACTAACCACAAAACTATACTGGCAAATTAACCATGACAAAAGCATTGAAGTTAATTTAGGTAATACAAGTATCGACGAAGTTGATTTTAGAGGTAATGTAGAAGGCAGATTTTTATATACTGAAAGCAGTAAAGGGTTTCTGTACTTAACGGCACATATTGATAAGATATTAACCAGTAAGGTTGGAGATTTTTTACCAATAGTAATTGGAATGCCGGTACATAAATGGCTAAACGCTGGATTAATTGGTGGTTATGGTAAAAATGCTAACTTATTACTTAGTGGATATTTATCTGATTTTCCATTTACTAACGGCAAAGGTAAGTTTTATATTGATGCTGATATTGATCACGCGAAGTTAAACTATGTAGACACATGGCCACCTCTAGAAGATATAATGGGCAAATTCCAAATCCGCAATCAAAAAATTATAATTAAAGCAAATACTGCCAAAATATCTGGAAATAACATTGAAAGTGCAGTTGTTGTTATTCCTGATATGACAGCATCTGAAAAAGTATATTTAACTGCAGATGGTATTGCATCAGGCAGTACTAGTAAATTTATGACTTATTTAAGTAAAACTCCAGTTGATGGAATAATTGGTTATATTCCAGATAGAATTACAACAAATGGTAACGGTAGAGCTGCTATTCATCTAATGGTGCCTTTCTCTGATCCATTACACACAAAAGTAGATGGTTCATATGATTTTAGTAAAAACTCAATCAAGTTTGATGATTTACCAATACCTTTACTAACAAATGTCAATGGTCGTTTATTTTTTAGCGAACACGGCCTTAGGATTGATTCAATTGATATTGAGACCCTTAATTCAAAAGCTAAATTGGCGGTAGTTACTGATAAAAAAGGAATAATGCATTTTAGTGTTTATTCACCCAATTTAGATTATGCAAAATTAGGTGGTTTTTATGTACCTTTTATATCTTCGATGTTTAAAGGTAACTCACCAACTAATATAAATTTTGACATTACTAAAAAAGGAATCCTTAAAATATCAGCCAATAGCAATCTAGAAGGTGTAACAGTCGTAGCACCCTCCCCAATTGGCAAAGAGTCAGCAGCTATTAGTAGTTTTAAATTTAACTTAGAACCCTCTACAAATGGGATTAACATTAACTTTGATTATGCTAATACCTTATATGGAAATGTGTCACTTAGTCCACATGGTAAGTTAGAAAATACACTTATTTCAGTTGGTAGTTCTAAACTACCAACTCAGACAAGTAATCAGCCTAAAGTTTTAATAGCATTGAACACAAAATATATTGATGCTGTTTCTTGGCTTAAAACTGTTTTAAATATAATTAAGCCAACTAAAGAATCAGCAATAGAAACTCAAAGCTATTCAGCATATAGTCGCAGCCTTGAAAGTTCAACAAATATTTTCCCAATAGAAGTGCTCTTAAACACTCCAAATTTATTGTTAAACTCAACTAATTACCAACAAGCGAGTAGTGATATATTAGTTAATAAAAACCAGATTTTATTTAATTTAAACAATACTTTTGCTAATGGTTTTGGAAGTTTTGTAATTTCAACTAAAACTCTTAATATTATTCTAAACAAATTTAATTTAATGAAGTCAGATAGTAACAAAAAACCTTCAAAAAAACCAGAAAACAGTATAAACCAGTTTGCAAATTTAAACCAACTTAAAGCATTAATTATCAATGAATCAGTAGGTACTAATAACATAAAACCTTTCATTGAGTCGATAAGTAATGAAGCTATGAGTGTGCCTAATATTAATTTAACTATTAATAATTTTTATTATGAAAATATAAGATTAGCATCAGCTAATGTTAAACTAAAACCACAAGGTAGTGATTTAATTATTGAAAGTAGTCATATATCTGGTGAGGATATACAAGTTGATTTTAGTGGAGCAAATTATTGTTTGGAATGTACTTCTAATAAATCTTTTGTAGAAATTTTATCTAATGTTAAAATTATAGATCTAGGGCGTATATTAGATAGTTTTGGTTATGGTGCTGTTGTTGAAGGGGGTAATGGAATTATTGAAACCACACTACAATGGAATGGTAAACTAAATGACTTTAACTTAGATCATACAATTGCTGCAATTAAAATTGATCTTAGTAATGGTAACTTACTAAAGGTAAGTACTGGAGGTATATTTGGGGAAATAATCAGCATAATTAATTTACAAACCTTGACTAACTTTATTCGTCTTGATTTTAGCCACTCATTCTCTAATGGTTTTTATTTTGATCGCTTAAAAATTACTGCATATTTATTAAAGAACGTATTAACTATTAAATCATTATATATGACAGGACCATTAGCAACAATTCAAAGTTATGGAACGGTTAATATCAATGATGAAACCCTTGATACCTATATGAACATAGCCCCAAAACTTGGCACAACTATTGCTATTGGAGCAGGTGCTGCAACACTTAATCCAATTGTAGGGGTTGCAGTATATGCTGGGGAATGGGTTTTAGGCGATCCGTTCAATAAGCTATTCTCATTCGGGTTTCATATAACGGGTTCATTGAAGAACCCAACTATTACCAAAACTAAAATATCAGATCAAGCACTTAACAATCTAAATTCAGCATTTGGTTTAAGCACTAGTGAAATAAGTAATACTCAATAGCTTTACATCAATTTACCAACCACCATTTAGGGCATACCATTACCTACAAGCATCATAAGGTAATCATTATACTAAGCTATTACCAGAGTGTCTGGCAATGCTGTATAAACTATCAGGTTAGCGGTTATAATCCCCTAATTATGTAAATTCAAGATTTTATACCATTTTTACTATTTAAGTTTTCAGATATACACACCTGCAAGTCTCCCG
>CAZJFO010000050.1:4481-12628 GCA_964545465.1 uncultured Neisseria sp. | reverse complement strand
GAATTTTAACCTAATTATTTCTATATCGGTGGATCAAATTTCAGGTCACATTATAGAATATGCACAAGTTGTTCTTTTTGTACATTTAGGTTTTGCGTTAGAATGTATATTAAAGTCGTTAATTCAAATAGAGCAATCTAAAAATAAGTGGGGACATAAGTTGTATGATGATCTATGGAATATGCTAGGTCAGAATTTAAAAAATGAAATATATGATATTTATATGAGGGAATTTAGCAAAAGTAATGAACTAATATCTGTAAATAATATGAAAAACTTTGAAATAGAAATACAAAAAATATCAGAAATTTTTGTGAAGGACAGATATTCATATGAAGATGGAAATTGGCCTCAGGATGTTGCAGCCAAAATAACTTTTGGAACATGTTTTTATGAAGCTATAAATAAATATATTCTTAGTAAAAAAGTGGTAGGCAAAAGATCTAGTTGAATTGTTTAGGATTAATAATAATTTTTAATCAAATATTATTGTTATGCAATTGCTCCGATTTGCTTTTTTATAGTATGGATTCCAAACTCTTTGTGAGACAGCAAAAGGTTTTTGTTTGGAATGACGGAAATCATATCGATATGTTTTCTTGCGTCATCCCAGCCTTTTTCTCGTCATACCAGCGAAGGCTGGTATCCATGCCCTTGCTCTAAGTCAGTCCAAACTTACTAACTGTGGTGTGCTAAGTTTGGTGTTTAGGAACATTTCCCCAATAGAATTGAATTTTGGAGAAATTTCTGTAACATAAAATTCATATACTGGTTTATCATGATCTGTATTAGTTAAATTAAGCTTAGTTAAGGTTGCAACTAAATCATCACTGGTTTTGTCAGCAGGGTCTATTATATTTACATTTTTACCAACAATTTTTGTAATCGTATTTTTTATTATTGGGTAATGTGTACATCCTAATATCAGTGTATCGATTTTATTTTCATTCATTGGGGTTAAATATTCTTTTGCAATTAAATCTAGTGCAGGATGAGTAATATAACCTTCTTCAATTAATGGAACAAAAAGTGTGCAAGCAGCTTGTGAAATCTTAACGTTGTTATTTAATTTTAGTATTGAGTTTGGATAAGCATTGCTGTTTACCGTTGCAGGTGTTGCTATGATTCCGATGTTACTTCCTTTGCTACTAGCAGAACTACCTGATGAAATTACATCAAGAACTGGTATGCTTCCAGCTAGTTTTATTATTTCATCTTTAGCAACTGCTGTTATAGTATTACAAGCTATAACAATAGCTTTTACATTATGTTGTAATAAAAATCGTACTGTTTGTTCCGCAAATTTTCTAATGGTTGCAACAGATTTGGTACCATAAGGAAGACGGGCAATATCTCCAAAATATACTATACTTTCATGAGGTAGTTTTTGCATAATGCTTTTAACTACAGTTAATCCACCAATACCAGAATCAAAAACACCTATGGGGCTAACGTTTGACATATATAATCTCTAAAATTAATCTTACGTCATTCTATCATATTAAATATCTTATATATGTTAAAATTTATACCGTATACTATTTAGAGGCTTAATAATGACGAAGATTGTACCAAGTGCTCCTACTGGTGAGCTAGTTATGAAAACTCTAGCTATGCCAGGTGATACTAATGCAAATGGTGATATATTTGGGGGGTGGGTATTATCCCAGATGGATTTGGGTGGTGCGATACTTGCTAAAACTTATTCACCAGAAGGTCGTGCTGTAACAGTTGCTATTGAGAGCATGGCTTTTATAAATCCAGTTAAAGTTGGGTCAGTGGTATCTACTTATGCAGCAATTATTAGTCTTGGTAATACCTCTATAAGAATATCAGTAGAAACATGGGTGTATGATTATCTTACTAATATATCTAAGATTGTAACTCAAGGGGTGTTTACCTATGTGTCAATAGATGCTAACGGTGAACCCACAAAAATTATAAAGATAATTAACCCATCTATGAGGTGATTTGTGTTAAAATATATGACTCTTTTGGTATTGTGCCAAAAGTTATTAATATATCTCGCACATCCGTGGTTAAGGGGTGTAGGCTCACTGTTGACAGTGGCTTATCGAAATCCATGGGTGGAGGTTTAACCCTTTTTTATGGAAAATTTATGTCTATTTCTATTCAAACAATGATGGAAGCCGGTGTTCATTTCGGACATCAAACCAAATTCTGGAACCCAAAGATGAAACCTTATATTTTTGGTGCTAGAAGTAAAATTCATATCATCAATTTAGATAAAACCCTTGTTTTATTTAAAGATGCACTAAAATTTATTAACCAAGTGTCTAGGAGCAAGGGCGAAGTGCTTTTTGTAGGTACTCGTAGCCAAGCTGGTGAAATCATTGCTGAAGAAGCTAAAAGAGCTGGTATGCCATTTGTTGATCATCGTTGGTTAGGTGGTATGCTAACAAATTTTGAAACGGTAAAAAAATCAATTAAAAAACTTGAAGTTAAAGGTGCATTGTTAGAAAAAAATGATGATAGTGGTTTATCTAAAAAAGAATTATTAGACTTATCGCGTGATGTAGAAAAACTACAATTAAGTATTGGTGGTATTTCTGCAATGAAGGGCTTACCTTCTGCTATATTTATTATCGACACTGGTTGTCATGATATTGCTATTAAAGAAGCTAAAAAATTAGGTATTCCTGTTATTGGTATCGTTGATACAAATAATGATCCATCAGAAGTGGATTATGTGATTCCCGGTAATGATGATTCAGCTAAAGCTATTCGCTTATATGCTTCAGTAATTGCAGATACTATTATCAAAGCAAAAGATAGTGTAGTTCAAGAGTTAGCGAATGAGGTTAAACTTGAGATGGTTGAAGATGAGCCAGAGGCTAAGACAAAAACAGTTCGTAGAGTGAAAAGTGCGAAAGAAGATGTTGCTGAAGATGCAGTAGGAGTATAATACTATGTCAAATATTACAGCTAAAATGGTTGGTGAACTTAGAGAAATCACTGGATTAGGTATGATGGAGTGTAAAAAAGCACTAGTTGAAACTCTGGGTGATATTAAAAAAGCTGAAGAATTACTTCGTATTAAAAGTGGAGCTAAAGCTGGTAAGGTTGCAGGAAGAACTGCAGCTGAGGGTGTTGTTGCTACTTTTATCACGGCTGATGGGAAAAAAGGTGCCCTTGTTGAAGTAAACAGTGAGACTGATTTTGTTGCTAAAGATGCTAGTTTCTTAGCTTTTGCTGATAGTGTTGCTAAGGCAATTGTTGATGCGAATGTTACTACATTGGATGATGTATCTAATGCTAAAACAGATAATGGTAAAACAGTTGAAGAAGCAAGGAAAGACCTTATTGCCAAACTTGGTGAAAATATTTCTGTTCGCAGATTTAAGTCTTTTGCAACTGAGGGGTTAGTTGCTACATACTTACATGGTAAAAAAATTGGTGTTGCCCTTGATATAGTGGGTGGTGATTCTGAGCTTGGTCGGGATATTGCAATGCATATTGCAGCGAGTAAACCAATTTGTGTATCAAGAGACAATGTTCCTAGCGAACAAATTGAAACTGAACGTAATATCTATACCCAACAAGCTTCAGCTTCAGGAAAAAGCCCTGAAATAGTAGCTAAAATGGTTGAAGGTAGATTAAATAAATTTTTGGCTGAAGTAACACTTCTTGGTCAGCAGTTTGTTAAAAATCCAGATGTTAGCGTAGATAAACTACTTGCCGACAAAAAAGCAACTGTAAAATCTTTTGCAATGTTTGTGGTTGGAGAAGGAATTGAGAAGAAAGAGGTTGATTTTGCTGCTGAAGTAGCTGCAGCTGCTATAGTCAAATAATTACTCGCTTAATCTAAATTTTTAAAAGCCCTTACATTTGTGTAGGGGCTTTTTATTGTTAAAATATATTGTGGTTGTGATAAAATATATAGTGAGTATCATTATAGAAGCTTTATTATTTAAAATTAATAGGAAAATAACAATATGGAAACTACAATTGTATTTACAGATAATGCTGTAAATAAAGTAAAAGAATTAATTGAAGAAGAAGGTAATACCGATCTTAAGCTGAGAGTCTTTATCACAGGTGGAGGATGTTCTGGATTTCAATATGGTTTTACTTTTGATGAAATTAGTAATGAAGATGATTTGGTGGTTGACAAGGGTGGTGTTAAATTTTTGGTGGATAGTATGTCTTATCAATATCTTGTTGGTGCAGAAATTGATTACGTTGATTCATTTGAGGGGTCGCAGTTTACTATAAAAAATCCTCAGGCCACAACAACTTGTGGTTGTGGATCATCTTTTTCAGTATAAAATGAAACTACTTATTTTAGTACTTTGTATATTTAACGCAGAAGCTGAAGTTATAAAGAACGGTGTGCCATCATTTTTGATGCCAACAGAATCACCAGATAATAAAATTGTAGCTGGTATAGTTCAAAACAGCACCCAAAAATGTAATACAGATGATGGTGGTAGTAGTGTTCTTTGTAATAAAGATTCATCAGCATATTCACTTAAATATGAAAGTAGTACTAATAGTAATGGCTATAATATTTCGAATTATGGACAAACGTATGATGCAACAGCAAGAGGTCCAAACTCTAATCAAAATACTATGCAAACCCAGAGTTTGAAAAATGCTATGGGACAATCCCGAGGTGGTATTAGTTTACCAATTGCACCATCAGGTAATGTGAAGATGAATATAAATCAACAGCAACTTCAGTTTAACATTAAATATTAATAAAAGAGGATTTTTATGAATCAATCGTATATAGCTTTATTTATGGCGTATTGTGTGGGCTCTTTGTCTTTTGCAGTTATTGTTAGTAAAGTTATGAAGCTTAGTGACCCCAGAAGCTATGGTTCACATAATGCCGGTGCAACTAACGTTATGCGTAGTGGTAATAAAAAGGCTGCTGTATTGACTTTAATTGGTGATTTACTTAAAGGTACTATTGTAGTATTCGTATTTAAGAGTTTTTTAAATAATAATATCGATCGACAAACCGTTACCGCATTAGCTGGAGTTCTTGTAGTTATAGGTCATATCTACCCTGTGTTTTTTAAATTTAAAGGGGGTAAAGGTGTTGCAACTGCTTTTGGGGTAATGCTTGGGTTTAATCCTATATTGGCATTATTGCTTGCATTTACCTGGGGTGTGGTATTTAAAATTTCTAAGATATCATCGCTATCGGCATTAATTGCAACTATTTTATCACCAGTATATGCTTTTTTACTAATGGGTAATAATACATATTTTGGAGCTATTTTAATAATAGCATTTTTTGTATTATATAAACATAAAGAAAATATTTTTCGCTTATTTAGCGCTCAAGAGTACAAGTTTAAAAAATCACAAGAGAGATAATCAATGAATAATAAAGTTTTATCTAAAAATGTAATTATATTGGTAAATTTAGGTTCTCCTAATTCATTGTCAATAACTTCAATTCGTAAGTTTTTAAGTGCTTTTTTGTCAGATAGACGAGTTGTTAATTTACCTAAAATGCTGTGGTATCCTATTTTATATGGCATAATATTAACGTTTCGGGCGAAACGGTTACTTAAACAATACACCAAGATTTGGCTATTTGATAATTCGCCACTTATTCATTATACGGAAATACAATCTAAACAACTAGCATCAAATGGTTGTATTGTGAAGTATGCGTTTTCTTATTCTAGCCCATCAATTAATGATGTATTATCTGAAATACATACTACGATAGCTCCAGACAAAATAACTATACTACCGTTGTACCCACAGTTTTCCTCAACTACCACGCTTCCAGTGTTTGATAGTGTTGCAAAGTTTTATAAAGGCAAATACTGCATGCCAGAGATTAAGTTTATCAATAATTTTGCGACTAATAGTCTTTATATTGATGCAATTTGTAATACTATATATGAATCGTGGACAAAAAATGGTAAGAGCCAAAAGCTAGTGTTTAGCTACCACGGATTACCATTAGATATAATAAAACGAGGGGATACGTATTTTAGTCAATGTGAGCTTACGACGAAACTAGTTGTTAAACAATTAGGCTTAACTGAAAATGAATATACCATGGTATTCCAATCTAGATTTGGTGCTCAAAAATGGCTATCGCCAGCAACAAATATTACATTAGCCTCTTTGGCTCGTGATGGTGTTACGTCAGTAGATATAATCTGTCCCGGGTTTGTGAGTGATTGTCTTGAGACTTTGGAAGAAATAGCTATACTTAATAAAGAAGTGTTTTTAAATGCTGGTGGAGTTTGTTATAACTATATTCCTTGTTTGAATGATAGCAATGATTTTATTAAAGTGTTAAGTAATTTATGTGAATAGGGCGGTATTCTTTAAATTGAAAGGTAAGTATTTATGTGTGGGATTGTTGGTGGCGTTAGCGAACGAAATGTAGTTCCAATAGTTTTGGAGGGGTTGTCACGATTGGAGTATCGTGGTTATGATTCAGTTGGTATTGCGATAATTAATGATGTAAACGAATTATCTAGAGAGCGAGTTACTAGCCGTGTTGCAGCACTTAAAGAATTATGTATTGCTAATAAATTTAAAGGTAAGATTGGGATAGGGCATACCCGCTGGGCTACTCATGGTGGGGTTACTACCGAGAATGCACACCCACATTTTTCTAAAAATACGATTGCTATAGTCCATAATGGGATTATTGAAAATTATGAAGCTATGAGAGATGAGTTAATTAAACTTGGGTATATTTTTGAATCAGAAACTGATACTGAGGTTATTGTTCATTTAATCCATTCATTTTACCAAAAAAACAAAAATTTAGTTAGTGCGGTTAAACAAGCTGTAACAAAACTAAAAGGTGCTTATGCTCTTGGGGTTATGTGCGTTGATGATAAAGAACGACTTGTTTGTGCAAGAAACGGTTCGCCTTTAGTGCTTGGGGTTGGTATTGATGAAATGTTTTTTGCATCTGATATTTCAGCGTTGTTACCTGTAACTCAAAAAGTTGTTTATTTAGAAGACGGTGATGTTGCGGAGATTGGGCTTTATTCATATAGTGTTTGGGATAGTAAAGGTGCTAATGTTAATCGGGGGATTAGTGTTAGTGAACTATCAGTTGGAGTGACAGATTTAGGGCAATTTCGGCACTATATGCAAAAAGAAATTTTTGAACAACCTAATGCTATTGGACAAACTTTGCAGAGTCTTGGCAATACATTTGAGGCTGACAAGTTTGGTAAAGAAGCGTTACAAGTGTTTAAATCAATTGATAAGGTACAAATTATCGCCTGTGGAACAAGCTTAAACGCTGGGCATGTTGCTAAATATTGGATAAAGGAGTTTGCGAATATTGAATGTGCTATTGATATTGCAAGTGAATACCGTTATAGTAAAATTCCAATAGCAAAAAATACACTTATAGTCAATATTTCACAATCTGGCGAAACTGCAGATACGATTGCTTGTGTTAAATATGCCCATGAATTAGGTATGACAAATACACTGTCTATATGTAATGTGTCTGAGAGTAGCTTGGTTCGATTGTCTAAATTAAGTATCTTGACTCAGGCAGGTCCTGAGATTGGGGTTGCTTCAACTAAAGCCTTTACAACGCAATTGGTAGTTTTATTGTATTTAGCTTTTACTCTAGCTAAAGTTCGTGGTGAGTTAGATCACAAAATAGAGCATGAAATTATTGAAGAAATGCGTAAACTACCTAAGCAAATTATCCGTGTATTAGAGATAGAGAATGAAATTAAGCAAATTGCACAGGAACTGGAAATAAAGCATCATGCACTATTTTTAGGTCGAAATACCTTATATCCAATAGCAGTTGAGGGTGCATTAAAGCTAAAAGAAATCTCTTATATACATGCAGAAGCCTACGCCGCTGGTGAATTAAAGCATGGCCCATTAGCATTGATTGACGATGCTATGCCAAGTGTGGTTCTCATGCCATCCATAATGCTAATGGATAAGACTAAATCAAATGTACAGGAGATTTTGGCGCGTAAGGGATTGGTATATTTATTTAGTGATATTAAAGATGATGCAAATTTAAAATGTCATAGAATAGTTCATATCCCAACAGCAGGTGTTCCACGTTATTTATTACCAATTTTGTATACTGTGCCATTACAGTTGTTAGCGTATCATACTGCGGTTATCAAAGGTACTGATGTAGATAAGCCGCG
>CAZJFO010000050.1:4148-4471 GCA_964545465.1 uncultured Neisseria sp. | reverse complement strand
TAATTTGGCTAAAAGTGTTACAGTAGAATAAAATTTAATGAATATAATAGATTTTTTGGCAGACTTTGGTTCAACAACCAAAACCTTTAAAACATGGTCTGATGAATATTCTTTAGATGTTATTGAGAATGGAATTATGGGTGATGTATTTTGTCGATTAGTAGTAATATTTGTTGATAAAATACCTGTTATGCTTGGGCTTAGTGAGACCAGGCTATCGAATCCAAAGTTTTTAGATATATTAAAAAATGCAGGTGCTACTCCTATTGGAGTGCGTCTATTTGCAGCAAATTCAGGAATTTCGCGAATTGAACCATTTATTG
>CAZJFO010000050.1:0-4138 GCA_964545465.1 uncultured Neisseria sp. | reverse complement strand
TTGATACTGAAGCAGTCACCATTCGAGCTATAAAAGACTCTTTGGTACAATATGGTGCATCAGGGATGATTTATTATCGACAGTCAAATTTTGTTATAGATAATGAGATAATGACTTTACAGGAGCTTGTTTTGCCAGGGCTTAATGATGTTCTTAGGAAATATACCTAATCATATAAATTTTAGAGGATATACATGGATAAAGTAATGAATATTTCGCCACTTGATGGACGTTATAGCGATAAAGTTAGTGGCCTAAATGAAATAGTTTCTGAGTTTGGTTTAGTAAAGTATCGTGTCAAGGTTGAGATAGAATGGTTTAAGTTATTATTTGAAACTAATGGTTTTGGGTTGCCGCCATTATCAAATGAAGAAATAATAGTTCTTGATAATATCACTAATAATTTCGATATTATAGAGTGTAATCGAGTTAAATCAATTGAAAAAACAACTAATCATGATGTCAAGGCTGTTGAGTACTATATAAAAGAGCAAATTGCAACAAATCAAAAATTAAATTCATATCGTGAGTTTGTTCATTTTGCATGTACTTCTGAGGATATTAATAATCTAAGCTATGCTTTGATGTTAAAGGATGTTAAAGATAAAGTATTAGATAATGAATTAGCTAAATTAAGCACCAAATTATTATCTCTTGCAAATGAGTATAAGGCTATTTCTTTAATGAGTCGGACTCACGGTCAAAGTGCCACACCAACTACGGTTGGTAAGGAGTTTTATAATGTTTATTATCGCATAGAGCGTCAGCTAAAGCAGCTAAAAAATCAGGAGATACTTGGCAAAATTAATGGAGCTGTTGGTAATTATAATGCGCATGTTGTTAGTTATCCAAGTGTTGATTGGCATGGTTTAGCTAAAATAATGGTTGAACAAAAGTTAGGGTTAACTTTTAATCCATTTACTACTCAGATTGAGCCGCATGATTATGTTGCTGAATTTATGCAAAATTTATCACGCATTAATACCATATTTATTGATTTAGCTCGTGATATATGGGGTTATATTGCATATAACTACTTCAAACAAAAAGTGGTTGCTGGAGAGGTTGGTAGCTCTACTATGCCACACAAAGTAAACCCAATTGATTTTGAGAATAGCGAAGGCAATCTTGGGTTAGCTAATGCAATAGCACTACATTTATCAGAAAAGTTACCAATTTCACGTTTTCAGAGAGATTTGACTGATAGTACAGTTCAAAGAAATATTGGTGTCGTAATTGGTTATAGCGTGTTAGCCTATAATTCGTTATTAAAGGGGCTTAATAAGTTAGAATTAAATCAAGTGGCAATAATCAATGATCTTAATCAAAATTGGGAGCTTCTAGCAGAACCAATTCAAACGGTAATGCGTAAATGTGGGATTCCAGATGCTTATGAAAAGCTTAAAGATTTAACTCGGGGTAAAAAAATAGATGAGGTTCGCGTACGTGAGTTTATCTTGGGTCTTGACTTACCAGAGGTCGATAAAAATCGGTTGTTAAAATTAACTCCGCATAATTATATAGGTTTAGCTGATAAGTTGTTTTGACTAAGTTTAGGTTGTAGAAGTGGCGCCTCAAGTAGGAATCGAACCTACGACCTGCGGATTAACAGTCCGTCGCTCTAACCGTCTGAGCTATTGAGGCACAAGGTAAATATTATATAACGAATAATTCTCGAATGTCAAACAATTTTTATACGCTATAATATCTCAACTGGATAAAACAATATGTTAAGTAAAATAATTATTTATGCTAATAAAGAAAATTGCTATACTTTTGCCTATGGCTCATCCTCAAAGTTGGAGTATTATTTAGAAGAGTCTCTAGAATCTAATTCTCAAGGGATATTTTTAGCAAAAATAACTAATATTCAATCAAAAAATAATCTCGCTTGGGTTAACTATGAAAAAGACAAAGTTGGGGTTATCAATTTACCTAAAGGGCATGGTCTTCAAAGTGGCGGTAAAATTGTTTGTCAAATGACTTCAAGTGGTAGTCAGGGTAAAATGCCAAAATTTACTAACGAAATAAGATTAGCGGGTAAATATGTGGTGCTATTACCTACTTTAAAGACCCATAATTATGCACATTGTCTTTTTGAGTGTCAGAAATTAGCTGATATTAGTAATAAATATAAGCATATAGGTTTAATCTTTAGATCCGCTATAAGTTCATTAATTGATTTGAACGTGGTGGAAGAAGAGATTTTACTATTATCTCGTAAGTTAGAGACAATAGGAAAACAATCTACTCTTGGTCGGTTGCTAGATGGTATTCCTAATTACATAGAGCTACTTTATAAGTATAGTGAAGGGACAAATGTTGTTACAAATAGTGACAAGGTTTTTGATAACTTGATCCCATATATTGATTTATGGAGTATTGATGAGTTATCACTTTATGGTAATCTAGATATTCCAGATATTCAAGTTTCCAATCAAGTTATTATGACCAATGGTATAAGACTAAATATACACAAGTTATCAGGTATTAATCTAATTGATATTGATAGTGGTAGTTCTAATTTAAGTTTTTATCAGGTAAATTTGCTAGCAATTGATAATATAGTAAAACAAATAAAACTTCATGATTTAAATGGTATTATTCTTATTGATTTTATTAAAAACATAAGTTATAATGAGAGTCTGATTCTATTTGATAAAATTAAAAAGTTACTGCAAGATGATTGGCGTCGTAATAAAGTATTGGGTTTTACTAAGGCTGGAATTTGTGAGATTATTAGAAGTAAATAATTTATGGTTTAATCCTATTGACTATGGTAGAATGTATAACTGTTAGATAAGTGATTTTTCAAATATCTAATTTTCGATATGTTTAATAACTTTATAAAGGTAATAAAATATGAAAAAATTATTGTTAGTACTTATGGTTGTTAGTAGTGTCGCTTTTGCTGATTGTGATGATCCAAAAAATGCAGAGAAAGTTATAGGTATGCTAAAAAGTCATAACAAAAGTAAAGTTCAAGTAAACTACACTGCCGATAAAAAAGGTTGTGCTGATACTTGTAAAGCAAATATTCTTGCTTTAGATAAGTCAATTAAAGTTATTATGAATAAAGAAAAAGGAACTGGTATGTGCCGTTTTGCTAAACCTGGGCATAATTAATATCCATGTATTTTAGGTGTGTCGTATGCAGGATTTCATGCGGCATACTTTTATTATGAAAAATTCTAATACCAAAGTTCTTTGGATAGTTTTCTTAACTATATTTCTTGATATGCTGGGTATTGGTATTTTAATACCAATAATTCCATTACTTATTTTAAAAACTTCAATATTTTGCATAATTCCAGCTAGTTGGAGTGTATCACATGCCCTTATTATGGGTGGATGGTTGATGGCAATGTATCCATTATTTCAGTTTATTTGTGCACCGATACTTGGGCAGTATTCTGATAAATTTGGACGACGCCCTATTTTAATATTTTCTATTTTTGGCACTGCTATTTCATATCTTCTCTTTGCGTATGCCATATATTGTAAAAATATCCCTCTTATGTTTTTAGCTCGTAGTATTGATGGTGCTACTGGAGGTAATATTTCAGTTGCCCATGCGGTAATTGGTGATATTAGCGAACCTGCAAAAAGAGCTCGTAATTTTGGGTTGGTGGGTATTGCATTAGGAAGTGGGTTTATTTTTGGGCCATTTGTTGGTGGCAAACTATCAGATCCAATGTTACTTGATTGGTTTACTAGTTATACGCCTTTTATTTTTGCAAGCCTTCTTTGTTTTTTTAATGTATTACTGATCTTATGTTTTTTGCCTGAAACTCGTTTAGTATATAAAAACGGTATTGATTTGGGTAGACCTTTTGTTAATATTTTTAGGGCTTTTAACGACGATGGAATAAGCAATATTATTCCATCCATATTTCTATTTAATGCAGGGTTTACATTTTTTACTACTTTTTGGGGTGTGATATTAGCTAGTAAGTTTTTTTATAATCAATCGCAAATTGGTAATTTTTTTGCATACTTTGGAATAATGGTAATTTTGGCTCAAGGAGTTGTTGTTAGAAGGCTTTCTAGTAAGGTAGCTGATTATAAAGTTCTTCGGTTATCAATAATAGCTACTGGTTTATGTATATTGGCGTATTATTTTATTTCCTTAGATAAG
>CAZJFO010000049.1:4004-12675 GCA_964545465.1 uncultured Neisseria sp. | reverse complement strand
TTGATAACTATCATGCTCATATTTGACCGTTGCTTTTCATTATTGAATGAATCTTACACCTCTATATTAAACTTTGCATGAAAACATGTCTTAATTTTGTATTACAAGTTAAACCTATCCAGTTATATCGTGTGTTAGAATTGTACCAAGAGTATAATAGAACAAAATTGCGCCTAAGTTAAGTTAATACTGATGTTACGCACTATATGCATTAAATCGTGTAAAAAGCTGCTTATCAAAATTTTATAGGTTAGAGGTAAGTAGTACGGCAAACCATTTCTAGATTAAGTATTGATACATACATTATATTGACATAGAAGCGGTTTGCTGTGCTATTGACATTTTAATACTTCTATAATGCAAAAAAGTTCTAAATGTAGTAACATTATGCTTTAGTTAATTATATAAAAAAGATTGATACACTATATGCCAAACACAAATATACTTGATAATGATTCGGAGATAGAAGAATTAGCACCAAGTAAAACAAAACGCAAACAACACATGGATTATTTGCAGCACTTAGGAATGGAGCTTGTAGAACTAAGCAAGCAAAAGTTAGCAAAGATAGAATTACCTGATAACTTACTTGAAGCAATCAAATTATCCCAGAAGATAACTGCTAACGGTGCAACAAGGCGCCAAAATCAATATATTGGTAAATTAATGAGAAACGTCGATGCTACATATATAGAAAATAAGCTTCATGAGTTAAATTCTGACTCTGTAAAAAGTACCAAGCTACTTCATGATTGTGAAAGGTGGCGTGAGCGTTTGATAAAAGAAGATAAAGAGCTTGATATTTTTATTAATACTTATACAACCTCAGATATAGGTCAGCTTCGTGGTTTGATACGTCTATGTCGCAAAGAACAAGCAGTTGATGAGATTAAAAGTTATCGTAAATTGTTTAAATTTATTCGTGATGTAATAGAAATGGAGAAACAATGAACCCAATTCAAATAGCTATTATTGCATTTGTTGTAATAGTAATTTTATTCACCCTTGGTTATTACTGGTATGATGATGCAAGGTTTAAAAAAAGGGTAGAAGATAATTTCAATCATGCAAATAAAGATATTTTGATTGATGAAAATAAGGTAACTGTATTAGATGGTATAGATTCTAATTTTAAACAAATTGATGCATCAAAAGAATTTATGCCAAAAGATATCTTTGATTCTCAAATAACTAAACTTGATCCACTCATGGATGATCCTATCATTCATGACATTGTTGAGGAAGTTCCGGAAGATAGTGTTGAAGCTTTCTTTATGAAATTTGATAGTATTGCTTTTGCTTACGCAGATTGTGTGAATAAAAAGCTTGATTTGGTTGTCGATATTGTTTTTGAAGAAACTAGAAAGTTAAAGGTTCTACCTGAAATTGGACAATTCACTCATAAGCATTTTGTATTTTATGTGCTTGATAAAGATAATCAATGGCAAGTATTTGAAAAGGGTAATAAATACTATGCTAAAGCATTAAAGTTAGTGGTACAGATAGTTGATAAGGATGGGATTATTAGTCAGGCACAAATATCCAATATTTATCAAGAGTTACACAAATTTGTACTAAATAATGATGCTCATATTCGTTGCTGTGACTATGAACGTATTATTAATGATATACAGGAACAAATTAAAGGTTTAAACAATATTGAGCTTGTTTTGGAGTTGTATCTACTTACTAAAACTAAAGAGCACTATTCTATATTATCTGAATTTTTTATATCAAATGGGCTACAAGCAAATTCTGGGTTGTTTAGTTTAGTGGAAGATAATCAGGTTTTATTTACTATAGGTAATGAGAGTCAAAATTCCTTAGATAAAGATGGTGAGTTTTCTATATTATCAATAGTAATACCACTTCATTTACATCAAAAACCATTATATGTAGCCGATAAGGTTTTTGATTTATGTGAACGCTTTATGGCTAAATTTGAATCAAGAATTCTAACCTCAAATAAGCAAGTACTCGCTCAAAGAGAATATGATCAATTATTAACTTTTATAAAAAACTACGTTGATTCAGCTAAGAAAAAACAGGTTGAGCTTGGCGGTGATTTAATCCGCAGATTATTTTAGTGGCAATACACAATGACACAGATGTTCATCTAATATTTGTCTCTAATGCTCTATTTAGAAGTTTTAGCTACATCTCAATGCATCTTTAGTCATACTGCAATATACTTATCTATTTGGTAGGTAATTGTATTTTTTTAATGTATAAAATAAAACACCCTAAGATTTTCTATTTTTGTTACAATAATTTTCTCGATAAAATCAAGTAACTTTTTTGTAAGGGCGATGTTTTGGCAATACTTGAAATTAAAAATGTCACGAAACAATTTGGTGACAACTTAGTTGTAGATAATATAAGCATTGATATCAATAAAGGTGAGTTCTTTACGCTTTTAGGGCCATCTGGCTGTGGTAAAACAACTCTGCTTCGCATGATAGCAGGATTTATAACTCCTGATAGTGGTCAAATATTACTTGATGGTATTGATATCACTAACCTGCCACCAGAAAAACGCCCGTTACATACTATATTTCAAAGTTATGCACTATTTCCTCATATGACAGTTGCTGATAATATATCCTTTCCATTAAAGATGGCAAAATGGGATAAGAGCAAAATTGATGCACAAGTAAATGAACTACTTGAAGATGTTAAATTAAGTAAGTTTAAAGACCGTTATCCTCATGAAATATCAGGGGGGCAGAAGCAACGTGTTGCAATAGCAAGGTCATTAGTTGATAGACCAAAGTTGTTACTTTTAGACGAGCCATTATCAGCCCTAGATGCAAGATTACGTGAACATATGCATATGGAGCTTGTTAAATTGCAAGAAGAAACTGGAGTTACATTCGTTTATGTAACACATGACCAACATGAAGCTCTTGCATTATCAAGTCGTATCGCAGTTCTAAACCACGGAGCAATAGAACAACTTGATAAGCCAGATATTATCTATTCTAAACCCAAAACTCATTTTGTTGCTGATTTCTTGGGTAAGTGTAATTTATTAAAAGCTGAAGTATTAGCAGTTAATAATGATAGGGTAAAATTAAGAGTTGCGGATAGTCTAGAGTTTTTTATAAAAGATTCAGCTAGTAGTAGTTATCTAATTGGTCAAATTGGATGGTATTCATTACGCCCTGAAAAACTTAGATTAAGTTCAGAAAATAGTTTTGATACAACAAATCTTAGCGTTTTAAAATCTAGAGTAAATGGTTATTATTACTATGGTAATGGTACATTATATGAATTAGATCTAGGTAATAATACTAAACTACAGGTAATGGCATCAAACTATACTAGTGATGAGGTTAAATTCTTTGTGGATAATAGTGAAATATATGTAGCCTTTGATCCTGATGCTGGCAATTTCTTGGATACAAGTTCATGTTAAGGTTAGGCGAAAAAAATGTATTATCATTAGTGCCATCATTATATTTGGTGTGCTTGTTTTTGGTGCCAACCCTGATAATGATTTTTATAGCATTTCGAGAACCAGGGGACTATGGTGGTGTTACACCGTTAATTACTCATATAGATGATTCTGCCAGTGTGAATTTGAATCTTGATAGTTTTAAACTTGCGTTTAGAAGCTTTTTTATTTGGCTGTTATTTCTACGTTCAATGACGTTTTCGATTATTACTACTGTATTTTGTCTGATTCTTGGTTATCCATTAGCTATGATGATTGCTAAAAGTAGCAAAAAATATCGCGATATATTATTGTTAATGGTAATTATCCCATTTTGGAGTAGTTTTTTAGTTAGAGTTTATGCTTGGATGATAATACTGGGTCCTGATTCTGGGGTGAGTTATTTGATAAATAAGATTGCTTCGATATTTGGTTTTTCAGATGTAAATTTATTATATTCTTCTGTTGCTGTAGTAATTTGTCTTATATATATTAATTTGCCATTTATGATTTTGCCATTGTATTCTAATTTACAAAAGCATGATGATAGTTTAATTGAAGCGAGTCGTGATTTGGGGGCTACACGCTTACAGTCTTTTTTAAAAATTACTTTACCACTTAGCTTACCAGGAGTTATTTCAGGTAGTGCTTTGGTGTTTATTCCAAGTATTGGGATGTTTGTGGTGCCAGAATTGGTTGGCAATAACTGCTCACTTATGATAGGTAACCTCATTAAGCAGCAGTTTTTACAAACTCAGAATTGGCCATTAGGTAGTGTAACATCTATCCTAATGACATTGTCAGTTCTGGGGATTTCATTATTTGCCGGTATTTTTGCCAAACGCTTGAAGGGACTAAAGTATGCAAACAAATAAGATGTCAAAATTTTTTTTATTTGGTGGGGTATTTACTTTTTTATTCTTGTATATACCGCTAGTAGTACTTATTTTATATTCGTTTAATGATTCGAAGATCAATGTTGGTTGGGTAGGCTTTACCCTAAAATGGTATAAGATTTTATTTGCGGATAAAGAGATAATTCATGCAGCGATTAATTCTTTATTCATAGCTTTTATTGCTAGTAGTATTTCTGTAGTACTTGGAACCCTTGCAGGAGTTGCACTTCATAGATATAAGATCCCACTACTGTCAGCTTTAGTTATGGTGCCAGTTGCCTCTCCTGAGTTACTAGTTGGTGTATCGCTACTGTTGTTTTTCTTGATGATTAATTTTACCCTAGGATACGCCTCAATAATTTTAGCTCATACTGCTTTTTCGATTAGTTTCGTAACTATTGCAGTTAAATCACGGATGTTTGGGATGGATGATAGTATTATTGACGCTGCACGTGATTTGGGAGCTAGTCCCATAAAGGCTTTTGGGTTGATTTTAATTCCAGCAATATTACCTGGGGTTATTGCAGGTGGTCTAATGGCATTTACTTTATCAGTAGATGATTTTGTAATTACATTTTTTACTGCTGGAGTAGGTGCTACAACATTGCCTCTTACTATTTATTCTATGCTAAAGATGGGGGTAACACCTGAAGTTAATGCAGCTTCAACCGTTATTATTTTATTTACTTTATGTGTAGCTTCAATAGCAACTAAACTATCTCCACAGATTTTTAAATAAGAGATTGTTATGATTAAATACCGCATTAATAAATTTATATGGTCTATTATTATATTTTTACTATGTGCTACAAGTTTTGCTGATAAAAACCTAAACGTATTGATTGGAGCTAATTATATAGCAGCCCCGACCATATCTAGACTTGAGGCGAGTTGTAAGTGCCATTTGGTACAAAATTATTTTAATGATAATGGCGAAATGTTAGCCAAAATGGCAGCTGGTGCTACGGGTTATAATGTAATTATAGCAACAAGCTATGCAGTAACTGAGCTAGCTAAAATGGGTAAAATTGAGCCGCTAGATTTGAAGCGTTTACCAAACTTAGAGTACATTGATAAATCTTTTATGAACCAGGTTTATGATGTTGGTAATAAATATTCAGTACCATATGCTTATACGCCAGTGTTTTTAGCTTATAATGCCGACAAAATTAAATCTCTGGGTGTTAGACCAGATACATGGAGCGTGGTTTTTGATCCCAAATATCTCAAACAGTTAAAAGGTCATGTGACTATGTTTAACTCTCCGCGTAATGTATTTGCTGCAGCACTTCTATATCTAGGTAAAGACCCTAATTCAAATAATCTTGAAGATCTTAAATTAGCTCGTGAAGTTATTGATAAAGCATCTCCCTATTGGGCAAGGTTTGATAGTGATAGCTATTATCGTGGACTACTTAGGGGTGATATATGGATAGCTATGAGTTACTCAATCGATATCTATAAAGCAATCGCTGATGCTAAAGCGTCGCATTCGCCGATAAAGATTGAAGCTACGCTTCAAAAAGAAGGGAATATGTATGAGCTTGATAATATGGTAATACCAGCCTCAACTCCAGATTTAGATTTATCATATGCTTTTATTAATAATACTCTTTTAACAAAAAGTGAATATGAGTTATCTAATTTAACGGGATCTAGTGTTCCAAACAAAGGTGCTATTAAAATGTTAAGCCCAAATGTTATTAATAACCAGTGGATTTATCCAAAAGGCATGAAAAAAATGTACGTGTTTAATGAGTATTCACCCAAAATTCGTAATTTCATAAACGAAATGTGGACAGAAATTGGGATGCGTTGTCATGAAATTTGTAACACTTGTCGTTATTAGTCATACGATGTTATGTTATAATAACGATTATCAAAACTGGATTTGAACTCTCCAGCTTGCGCGGTTTTGATATTTGCAATATGTGCTAAAACGGAGGATCTTATAGTCAAATCAATATATCCCCCTATTTTTAGCTGTAATTAAAAATCGTCATCCCAGTGCTTTTTTCTTGTCATTCCAGACACGAATAAAATGCTGTTTATATAGCATCGGGAATCCCTGCTTTAGTGCAAGAGCATGGACTAGCCTCTGCTGGAATGGCGGGAATGATGCACAAAACCAAAGGAATTATTATATGTCTTATTACTTATTTACTTCAGAGTCTGTATCTGAGGGTCATCCTGATAAAGTTGCAGATCAGATTTCAGATGCGATTTTAGATGCAGTTTTTAGCCAGGATAAATATTCACGAGTTGCAGCTGAAACTTTAGTTAATACTGGTTTAGTGGTGTTAGCTGGTGAAATCACAACTTCTGCTCACATAAATTATGCCCAAATTGCCAGAGATGTTATTCGTGATATTGGTTATACCAAAAATGAATATGGTTTTGCTGCTGATAGCTGTGCCGTTTTGGTTAACTATGATGAGCAGTCTCAGGATATAGCTCAAGGTGTTAACGAAGGTCAAGGACTTGACCTAGAACAAGGTGCGGGAGATCAAGGTTTGATGTTTGGATATGCCTGTGATGAAACTCCAACCCTTATGCCTTTTTCGATATATTATTCACATCGCCTAATGGAGCAACAGGCAAAGCTACGTAAAAATGGTCAATTACCATGGCTTCGCCCTGATGCTAAAGCCCAACTTACCGTTCGGTATGACTCAACAACAGGACGCCCAATTGCAGTTGACACTGTGGTGTTATCAACACAGCATGACCCTGAGATACATCATGCTCAAATAAAGGAGGCGGTTATTGAAGAAATTATCAAACCGATATTACCTGCTTATATGATAAATAGTGATATCAAGTATATGATTAACCCTACAGGTAAATTTGTGATTGGTGGTCCTATGGGGGATTGTGGTCTAACTGGTCGTAAAATTATTGTAGATACATATGGCGGTGCGGCTCCTCATGGTGGTGGAGCGTTTTCAGGTAAAGATCCATCTAAGGTTGATAGATCAGCTGCATATGCAGCTCGTTATGTTGCCAAAAATATTGTAAAAAGTGGTTTAGCTACGCAGGCTCAGGTGCAAATAGCTTATGCCATTGGTGTTGCTAGACCTGTTGGGATTAATGTACATACTTTTGGTACTGGTAGAGTTAGTGATAGACGTATTGAGCAGTTAGTTAATGAACATTTTGATTTGCGTCCTAAAGGCATCATTGCTGAACTAGATTTACTGCGCCCAATATATAGAAAAACTGCAGCTTATGGCCATTTTGGGCGTGAGCTTGATACTTTTAGTTGGGAAGAAACAAACAAAGCCTCAATTTTAGCTCAGGAAATATAATTTATTCATATTTAAATTGATAATACAATACCGACGTAATAAGTTGATTTATTTATATAAATATACAAAAATCATGTTTAATAATGCACCGCACTATAAAATCATTTTAACTTTATTGTTTTTATGCTACAATTGTGTCTGGTGTGAGAAAGTTTAAATATGTCCTTTATTACTAATAATTTTGGTTAATTAAAGTTATTTAAAATACTATTCTCATATTTTTTTAATTATCGTAGACGGAAAAGTAATAAATGGATAAAATGGATAATAAATTATTTGTAGCTTCTTTAAGCTTCCAGATTAAAGACAACGACTTAAAGGACATATTTGCATCAGTTGGTGCAGTAGTTTCAGCTAAAGTAATCTTTGATCACGGTGGTAAGAGTAAAGGTTTTGGTTTTGTTGAAATGTCTAATCAAGAAGAGGCTGATCAAGCAATTACTAAATTGAACGGTAGTAATCAATTTGGTCGTGAGATTGTTGTTAATAAACAAAAACCTCAAGAGCCAAAACCATATCGCCCACGCGAACGTTACTAATATTTAAGGATTTTAATCCTTAAATATTGAACTCTAAAAATAGCACACCTCCGGTGTGCTATTTTTATTAGGAGAGATTTTGTATAATGGAACAACAAACTTTAAGAATTCAACCACGAGATGTTGCGGTTTTGAAGTTTCTTGATCGAGTTGGTTATGCTCCCCTTAGTCAAATAATTGAGGCTCTTGGTGCGGATATTGCTGAAAAAGCTACATTAGCACGTCGGTTATCTGTGTTATGCAGGTTTAGATATCTTAAAATATTTCCTACCCAAAATGGTAGTTACTATGCTCTTGCCATAAAAGGTCGTGGAGACAATAATTTAATTATTAGTATCAAATTAGACCAGCTGTCCCATCATGATTTCTTAACTGATTTATTTCTTTTAGTTCAAAATAATTATAAATGTTTTCAATTATTATCTGAGCGCGAGGTTATTAATTGTTATAAAACTGTTGGTAATAGTGGTAAAGTGCCAGATATGATAATTA
>CAZJFO010000049.1:0-3994 GCA_964545465.1 uncultured Neisseria sp. | reverse complement strand
CAGGTGTGTATATCTGAAAACTTAAATAGTAAAAATGGTATTAGATCCTCTCGTGATGTTGTTGATTATTGGACATCTCGTGAACGTAGACGGCTATGTGTGATATATGAAACTAAGGAAATTAAAAACCGCTATAGTAGATTACTTAATCCACGAGTCAAATTATTATCCAGAGAGGATTATAATGATATATTCCAGATTTTGGGAAGTAGTGTGGATGAGCAATCTATAGATAATGATAAAGCAGACGATGATTTCTTAAATACTATTAGAAGTAAATACTTATGATAGCAAGCATTAGAAAGGTTATGTATCATTTGGGACTTGCTAGATTTGATTTATTAGCATTTTTATTTTATGGATCTTTTTTATTATTTACCGTGCCAGGTTTGAAGTATATTGGCTATACTCTTGCCTTTGCTACATTAGTTTATATGGTGGTTTTTGAGTTTAGAACTTTGGTTAAAAGAGGCGGCGAATTAGAAAATAGTGTAGTAAATGTACCTGAATTAAAGCATCGTAATAATATCATCGATGCTCTTGCAATAATAACTTTCATAATAGTCAGTGCTATGTATGGAGTACAGGAATTTGTAGGTGCTATATGTATAATTGGTGCTTTGGTAACAATACGAGCAAACGTGTTTATTATTATAGCACTTGTAATAAGCTTAGTAATACTAATATTTGATTTTTCTCGGTTTAATTATGAGGTATTTTTGGATTATCCTAATCAGTTTATTGGGGTTTTTGAAAATCATGGTTTAAGTTATACAATCGATAACTTTATAATAAAAGCTAATCACCAAAATATAGGGCAGTTATATATCTTAGTCCCGTATATGTTATTTATGCTAGGTTTGGTAATTGAACATAGGCAAAATTTTAATAAAATGTTGTCTATAAAATCATTTAAACAAGACATGGAATTAAATACAGATGATGCAATTAACTTTGGGTATGAAATTACTAGTAAAAAAGCTGTGCAAATAACGCATAAGGAATTAAACACGCATATGTACATTAACGGTGCTAGTGGCTCGGGTAAGACAGTTGCAATGTTAAGTTTTGTAATAGAAGCCGCATCTAAAAAAATACCTTTGATTTATATAGATGGTAAAGGTGCTACCGATTTGGAGGAGCAAATCTCAAAAATTGCTCGTGAGCATGGCAGGGTATTTCGGGTTTTTAGTTTGAGTCCTGATGTGCTTAAAGTAGCAAGTGCTTATGATTTTTTGGGTTCTGGCACATTTACTGAAAAAAAGAATCGGATTATGCAACTATTTATACAAGCTGATGGTGCTGGGGCTTCCTATTACCAAGATAATTTGGAGACTTTTATAAATAGAGTGTTTATGGTAATTTATCAGCAAGGTTTAAGAATAGATCTATATAGGTTTTTAGTTTTGATTACCAATATTAATGATTTGGTAGAGTTTGCCAAAAAAGATGTGGTTTTAGATGATGGTTCGATGGTTAATTGGCAGCGCTACTTTGAAGAAATTAGGGATATGAAGCCAGAGCATAGTCCAAGAACTAGAATAATTACTAAGTTAGATCCATTTATTCACAGTAGTTATGGGCATTTATTTAATGTAATTGCTAAGGGTAATGTTATTAGTTTAGGAGAATCGATTAGTAATGGTGAGATAATATTATTTTTATTAGATGCTTCAGCATTTTCTCTAGATACACAGAGGGTTGCGAAGATGGTAATCAGTGACATAAATGCAACTTTTTCTGAGTTTGGGAAATTAAAAACACCGATGAAGACTTTTTGTTGTTTTGATGAATTTAAAAATTATGAGACTGATGCAATTAGTAAGACAATTAGTCTACACAGATCAAATGGAATGCATGCTATTATTGGTACACAGTCATTAGCATTGATAGATAAAGAAATTGGTAATGGAATATTGGCTAATTGTCAGACGCATTTGGTTATGGCATCAGCCGATGAAGATGCGATGCGGTTTAGTGAAGAATTTGGCAAGATGGATAAGATGGACACAACTACTAGAATAAGGGAGAATAAGGTTAGTGAATTGATAACTAGAACAATTAGGGTTTATAAAATAGATAAGCAGGATATTAAAGATATAGTCGTAAATACGGGGCAAGGATATTTACACCGTAAGGCAATAGGTGCTAAAGCAGTAAAAATCCAAGTAAAGCAGGATATATAATGCCGACACCTATCAAGCATGAAGCTAGATTTAAAAAGTTAGAATTCAAATTAAATAGATTAATCGACGAAAATGGGTGACCAAAATTGAAAGAGCCAAAATAATGATTAAGCAAGTACCACAAGGATGTAACAAATGTCAGTTGGAGTTGCTCTTGAAGATTCGAAGGTGCTAAAGTTGGGGGTAGTGTTGCTATAATAAAAAAGATGTGCTTCTCCAAGAAGACTTGTTTATGTCTGGGATGACCTCATAAACACTTGGATAACAAATTATAATTGTACTTTATAGGGGATTTTAATCATGATCTACATAGCTTTAAATGTTATATTTAATGCATTAATCTTAGCGATAGTTTTAATTATGGGTGCTGATCTTATTCATGTAAAGCCATATATAGCATGGTGTTTAGGATATGTAATTGTAGCCATATTGACCATTATTGGTTACACTAAAATTGCAACTTCAACTATTGGGTTATTTATGCCAAGGCGGAAGATGATTGGACGTGAGAGTGATAAGTTAGAGCCGTTATTTCAAGATGTAATAAACAAAACTAATAATAAGTACAACACTAATTATAAGTTTACAGATTTTAATTTAAAAGTCTCCGATAATAAGCTGGTTAATGTTTTTGCGATAGGTTACAATACAATCTTAATAAATCAAGGTGCAATTGAAAAGTTTACTAGTGAACAATTACGAGCAGTTTTAGCCCGTGAGATGGGTCGTCTGTATTACCGTGATAGTGTTAGAAGTACCGCGTTGCTATTTAGCTCTTTAGGTTCGCGTATTATTGTAGTTGTTTATAGTATATATCTAACTTTTGCTACTTTTTTGAGTAAGAGTATCAAAGTGCAAAACTCCAAAAATTTGACATTAATTAGTTATGCACCATTATTAGTTTTTTTACCAATAATTATCCTTAACTGGATTGGAGTAAAGTTATTTAATTTATTAAATCTTAGATTGAGTAAAGGTGCTCAATATAGGGCGGATGCTTTTGCTGTAAATCTTGGGTACAAAGATGATTTGATTTCAGCTATTGAAGTATTAGATACGATTATAACCCATGATAATAGTTTAATTTCTAAATTAATGTCGTCTCATTCAACAACAATGTCGCGTATTGGTGCAATTGAAGATGAGAAGATAGCACCATCAAATTTATCTACACCATTTGTAGCAACAAATTTGCCTTATATAGGCGGAAATAGTGAAATAGTAAGGCTGTCTGTTATCTTAGGATTTATAGGAGGGCTATGGTGCTATTTGGGCATATTTTACTGATTGATAATTCATATAGGAAGCTAAATATGATAAAATATGCTATAACACTATCTAAATAAACATATGATAATTAAATTAAAGAAAGATTATTATGAAAAAAGTAACAATTTATACCAAAGAAACATGCCCATATTGCGTTATGGCAAAAAATCTACTTAAACAAAAAGGGGTTAGTGAATTTGAAGAAATTAGAATTGACCTTGATCCTGAAGTTCGTCAAAAAATGATAGATATTACAGGTAGAATGACAGTGCCACAGATTTATATAGGTAACACCCATGTTGGCGGCTTTGATGATTTGTCTGCCTTAAATAAGGGTGGTAAATTGGATGAATTATTAGCGGAGTAAAAACAATTTATCCGAAACTGAACGTAGCAGTTTACGAAACGTTATAAATACATATAATTGGTAACAAGAGTGGGTATCAACTAGTTTTATCTCGTCTGATTTAATTGTTAGTGCACAAGAGGTATACTTACCTTAGGGGGCATCTCAAGTACAATTTACTGGAAATGAAGTA
>CAZJFO010000048.1:8964-12756 GCA_964545465.1 uncultured Neisseria sp. | reverse complement strand
TTTTATTTTTAGGCTATTTTAGCTAGTGGTGCACTTAATTTGAACATGGGCCATTCCACGAGATAAAAATGTGCGGCATCTATGGTGCAAATAGCATGTTGCAAGGGATATTGGAATTTAAACCCCCAATATCCCTTGGTAGCTAAGGAGCTACAGAAACTTTGCACTTGAGTTCTCCCGATGAGAACTTAAAACAAGATTTTTTTATTAAATTAATTAGAAGAGGAATATTATGAAAGTCAAGATAATTACATCATTAATAATTGCGAGCTTTGTTGTGAATGGCTGTGTCGCTGGCACTAATTCTACAAACTCATCATCAGCTAAGCAAGTAAACAACTCAACTAACGCAGTAAATCTGACTGAACACATCCCACAGGTAGATGCTCAAGAGTTTCAAGTGTTTAGAGAAAAAGATATACAACGATCTTTTCTTAAGGATCATCCAATCGAGTTTAAAGCATTTAGAGAAAGAGATAAACAGAAAGCACTTACCTTCCTTGGTAATCATCCACTCCATAATGAAGAGCAAATAACAAATGCAGTTGAAAATTTAAAAGATGTAGTTTCTGAAATCCCGTCGCATATTTTGGAGGGCTTTAAAAATGTAGGCGGTGAGATTGAATTCAATTCAGATAGATTTACAAACAGCTCAATTATTGCTAGAATCGATCGAGATCACCCTAACCGAATAGTATTTAACACACATCGTGAAAATCGGTATTTGAGTGCTGAACAAAAGGATGGTGCTATTTTTACGATTCTTCAGCAGAAGCAAGCTCTGGAATATAAAAAATATGCTAATTCTAATTCATTAGATAAAAATAATATCAAAAAAGATATCTTAATAGACAGCTATCGCGATTTTATAGACAAGGTCATTGCTGACAGTAAAAATGACTTGAATGATGATCCAGTTAGGGTAAAGAATTTCTTTTTTGGCACAGGCTCGCCATTAAATAGATTTGATGATGCAAGTAAAATATCAACACGAGAAATCGAAGATAATAAGGAGATTATTCAGCAAGGAATTGCTAAAGCTATTACCTATCACAGTGTGATGAATTCTAGTAAAGGTGATAAGTTTTTATCATCTAGGTTTCCAGAAGTAAATCGAATGATTACCCAATTATATTTTGAGCCACATGGTAAATCAATGCCAGAGGATGTAGTAATTCCACCAGTTTTACTAAATATTCTTAAAAAGGTGGAGGATAGTTTTGCCGTTAGTTCTTCTGCATTTGACGAGGAATTATTCCAATATATCTCTTCAGAGCGTATTGGTAAATATATATCTGTAGATTCAAATGTTTCTGCACCATTTATATGGAATGCTTTAAAAAACCTCGAGTCAGATAAAGGTTTAGTTAAAGATCGGGTTGAGGACGCTTATAAAAATGGTGTTGGAGATTGTAATATTCAATCTGTAGTCGCAGCATATTTTTTACGTAATTCTGGGGTAAATGCTGATATTTATAGGCTTAGTGGTAATGGGGTTTCTCATTCTGTAGTTTTTGCAACAATAAGTGGTGAAATATTTGTTGTTGATCCTTGGGCAGGGCTAGTAATCCCCGCAAAGGATTATGATACATATTATAAAGATTTTAAGGTTAGAAATAAGGATATTGAATTAAATAAAATATTAATATAAATCTTCGTAATTATTACAGCCATATGTAACTATTAATACCATATGGCTCTCTCTTCTCTTTGACATTTGGTTTTCAAGAGGCAGAATATTTATTTATTACGTTGCAGGTATCGAGCACATGAAACAGGGTAAATTAAAAGTCTCTACCAGTCTTTGACATCTTAAAAATTATCAGTGCTTTACATGAGCTGCAATGGTTTTAAGGTACCACAGCTCTCGAACTATTAATTCATTATATCATCAGTGTGTATAGCATTCTCTATAGATATATTTTTGCCATATCCAATTCGGAATATATAATTGAAGTAGCTAATTAAAGCATAAAATAAGAAAAACCCATAGATAACGAAATCAGGATAGATTACAAGTAGTGTCAATACTAGTAAAAAAATCAATAATACTCGAAAGCGTCCTTTATGGCCTACATTAAGTTCTTTAAAACTATAGAATTTTATATTACTAACCATAGATAGTGCAGCTATTAGCGTTATTAAGATACCAGTAATGGTAAAAAATGTTCCATTAAGATTATAGGTTGCACAAATATAAATAAATCCAACTACTAATGGTGCCGCTGCAGTTGAAGGTAGACCAATAAAATAACGTTTGTCTGTAAAGTTTAGCATAGTATTGAAACGTGCAAGACGAAGTCCAGCACAAGCACAATAAATAAAAGATACTAACCAACCAAATTTACCAAAATTATGTAATTGCCAATTAAATGCAATTACAGCAGGGGCAACTCCAAAATTTACCATATCAGCAATACTATCTAGCTGTGCTCCAAATGGAGATGAAGTATGAGTTAGGCGTGCAACACGACCGTCAAGGCTATCTAAAATCATTGAGAAAAATATAGCAATACCTGCCGCCTCAAAGTTAGCAGATATTGACTGAATTATAGCATAAAACCCACAAAACATAGCTCCTAAAGTAAACATGCTGGGTAATAGATATATTGGTGACCCTTTGGCTCTTAGGTGATTAAATTCCATCATTATACCTTTGCTATGATAGTTTCACTTGCTGATACTTTTTGTCCAATGCTAACCAATGCTTTAGCATCAAGTGGTAAATACACATCTACTCTAGAACCAAAACGAATAAACCCATAACGCTCCCCACGAGTTAGAATCTTACCCACATTAGTATAGCATAAAATTCGACGTGCAATAAGACCTGCTACTTGGACAACACTAATGGTTTTACCACTAGCAAGCTTTATAACAATACCATTTCTTTCATTCTCAGTTGATGCTTTATCAAAATCAGCGTTAATAAATTTTCCTGGATTATAGCGTAAAAATGTCACCTCACCGTCAACTGGTGAACGGTTGGAGTGAACATTGAATACGTTCATAAAAATACTGATTTTTAAAGCTTCAATATTTTGATATTCATCATGTGATTTTTCTATACAAATAACGCGGCCATCAGCAGGAGCTAGCACAACATTAGCTTCACTTGGAATCTCACGCTTAGGATCTCTAAAGAATTGAATTATAAAAATTGATATTAGTATAAACGGTAATGCTATCCAAAACCCACCTAAATACCAAAATAGTAATGTAGTAAACACACTGATTATAATAAAAATCCATCCTTCTTTAGCTAATATAGGGTGAGGGTAATGTTTCATTTAAACTCCTTAATTGTCAATATGTTTAATAAGATCATCAATTGCAGATGATTCGCGTGTTGTTGGTTCAGAAATTTGTGGTAAAGCTTTTTTATTGGATGATTCAGGCATTAATGGTTGAGTATTTTTATTTAGTGATTCTGAGGTCGCTGGTGCACTTGCAATTGAATATATATGTGTTGCTTGTGACTCTTCTTCATGGCTAGGTTCAGTAGGGGGTTGGCTTTCTGAAGGTTTTGAAATTGGTGTTGCTTCACTGGAGTCATCATAGACGTACTCATCATTGTCTTTCCATGTTTCATTGTGGAGTACCTTTATTCCTTGTGGCATAGGTAGAAAAGTCTCAGGCATACCATCTAGAGCTTGGCGCATGAAGTTTATCCAAATTGGTAGTGCTAAGGTGGCACCAAATTCATGTGAGCCCAGGCTTTTAGGTTGATCGTATCCTAACCAAACAATAGCTAGTAAATTTGGTGTATAACCATTAAACCATACATCCTTA
>CAZJFO010000048.1:0-8954 GCA_964545465.1 uncultured Neisseria sp. | reverse complement strand
AAGCCCTAAATCCAGTACCATAACGAACCACATCTTGTAAAATACTATTCATGATAAAAGCATTTCTAGGGTCAATTACTGGCTGATTTTTGTGTATATCAACAGGCGCAGTTTTTGCAATTATATTACCTTTATTATCACTAATGGTTTTTATTAAATATGGCGTTACCAAATAACCACCATTCGCAAATACTGCATAAGCTTGTGCCATTTGCAAAGGTGTTACTTCACTTGCACCTAGAGCAAGTGTTAAATATGGTTGGAACTGAGATTTATCAAAACCAAACTTTGTGATATAGTCAATTGCATATTGTGGGCTTATTTGGCTTAACATTTTTATAGTTACTATATTAACTGACTGGGTTAGAGCTTGTCTCAAAGTAATTGTACCTAAAAATTTGCCATCATCATTTTTAGGGCACCACTCACCACCACCATCACCTCCGCTAGGAAAGCAAATTTCGCTATCGTCAATCTTAGTATCAGAAGATAAACCTTTGTCTAGTGCTGCTGAATATATAAAAGGTTTAAATCCAGAACCAGGTTGTCTCATTGCTTGAGTAATATGGTTGTAATTATTATGAGTAAAATCAAAACCCCCAATTATTGATTTTATAGCTCCGTCATTTGGGTTAATTGCAACTAAAGCACCCTCAACGCTAGGTATTTGAGTAATTATCCATTTCCCGGCAATATTTCTAACTCTAATTACAGAGCCGCGAGTAATTTGCTTACTACCACCTGAATTAATAAACTTACGCACAAAGTCAAGATCTTTGCCCTTAAATTCTATTTGATTGCCATTACGGATTTTTACTTTGATAAGTTCTTTGTTCATTTCTATAACAATGGCAGCACGTAAATCGCCAAAATCAGACAATGAATCAAATGATGACATTATTATCCTATCGGTAATTGGATCGTTGGCGGCATCTTTAAGGTTTAGTTGTTGTTCTGCACCCTTATAACCATGTGAGGTATCATAATCAAGTAAACCATTTCTAAGTGAATTATATGCTTCTTGTTGCATCTTACTATCAATAGTAGTATATACCTTATAACCATTAGTATAGATGTCATCGCCATATTTATCATACATCATTTGACGCACCATTTCAGCAGCGTATCCACCAGCGTCTGTTGCATCTTTACTAGTGCCTTTGGCAACTTCAATTGGTTCATGTATCGCTTCAATATATTGTTTTTCAGTAATTAGACCATTAACTTTCATTCGCCCAAGTACATACATTTCTCTATCATGAGAACGACTTTTATTAACTACGGGGTTATAAGCTGATGGAGCTTTTGGTAAACCAGCCAAAACCGCGTATTGGGCTATAGATAATTGATCTAATGGCTTACCAAAGTATGATAGTGCTGCTTCCCCAAAACCATAGGAGCGTTGTCCTAAGTAAATTTGATTGATATATAATTCTAATATTTGATCTTTAGTTAGTGATTTCTCCATTTTATAGGATAAGAGAACTTCATTAAATTTCCTTGAGTAGGTTTTTTGTGAAGTTAAGAAAAAATTACGTGCTAACTGCATGGTGATGGTACTAGCTCCAGATTGTTTGCGACCGGATATTATATTTAGCCCCAAAGCTCTAATAACACCAATATAATCAATTCCACCATGCTCATAAAAACGTTCATCTTCAGCAGATAAAATAGCATTAATTAATGTTTTGGGAGTGTTTTTAAAGCTAGTAAAAATTCGATGTTCTTCACCAAACTGCCCAAGTACCACTCCATCATTAGAATATACTTGAAGTGGTAGTTTGGGCTGGTAATTTTGAAGTTCATCCATACTTGGTAGGCGAGGGTATGTGACAACAACCATAATAAATAAAACACCAGCTGTAGCTAAAGATAATCCAAATAGAAGTATAATTATCTTTAACATAATACTAGGTTTTTTATTAGTCATATTTATTCCCATTCTATAGTTGCTGGAGGTTTTCCTGAAATATCATAAACAACTCGATTTATTCCCTTAACCTCATTGATAATTCGATTAGCAACCATTGTTACAAAGGTAAACGGTAAATCAGCTACACTTGCAGTCATAAAGTCATTGGTTTCTACAGCACGTAATGCAATTACATAATCATAATACTCACTTTTTATTTCCCCTAAAATTCTAACAGCCAAGCCAGGGCCTGGGAATGGATGTCTAAAAATCATCTCGCGAGGAAGCCCTAAACTAAGACCCAAAGATCTTACTTCATCTTTAAATAACTCACGCAGTGGTTCTAGTAGTTGTAGGTGTAATGATTCAGGAAGTCCCCCTACATTATGATGTGATTTAATAGTGTGGGCTTTATTACTCCCAGCAGATTCTATTACATCAGGGTATATAGTACCTTGAGCTAACCATTTGGCGTCAGGTAGTTTCTGAGCTTCTCTTTGAAATATTTCAACAAACAAGCGTCCGACTATTTTACGTTTTTGTTCAGGGTCAGTTACACCTGAAAGATTGTTATAAAACTCTTCTTTAGCATCAATTTTAATTAAATTTAATCCCATATGCTGTTGGTAAGTAGTCATTACCTGCTCAGCTTCTTGGTGTCTTAATAGTCCATTATCAACAAAAATGCAGATTAGATTTTTACCAATTGCCTTGTCTATCATTACTGCAGCAACCGAGCTATCAACCCCACCTGACAATGCCAAAATTACCTTATCGTTTCCAACTTTTTGTTTGATTGCATCAATTGCAATCTCTGCATAATTTGGCATATTCCAATTAGGAGTGCATTTAGCGATTTCTATAACAAAACGGCGTAATAATTCAGTGCCTTGCTTTGTGTGGGTAACTTCTGGATGGAATTGAACTCCATAAAAATTACGCTTTTCATCAGCCATAGCAGCGATAGGGCATGACTCATTGGATGCAATAATCCTAAACCCCGTAGGTAATGTTGTTACCTTGTCACCATGACTCATCCATACTTGCATAAATGGTTCTGTGTTTTTATCACCATCAACTATGCCGGATAATAATTGTGATTGGCAATTAAAAATTTCGGCATATCCAAATTCACGGCTGTCAGAGCTTGTAACTACACCACCTAGTGTACTTGCCATTATTTGCATACCATAGCAAATACCAAGGATAGGAATATTTAACTTAAAAATAGATGCATTTACTTTGAGAGTATCGATTGCATAAACTGAATTTGGTCCACCAGATAGTATTATTCCATTTGGGTTATATTTCTTAATAAAATCTTCACTTATATCACAAGGTTGAATCTCACAATATACGTTTAGTTCCCTAATTCTTCGTGCGATCAATTGAGTTACTTGTGAGCCAAAGTCTAAGATTAATATTTTATTATACATGGATTAGAGTTCCTTGTGTTTGCCCAAGCACCGAGTCAAGCAAACTATTTACTTTGAAGATATTACAAACATCAATATTTACTTTATGAGTACGACATAGATCGAAAGCTGACATATCCATTACTTTTAGGTTTTGTTTTATTGCTTCATCAAAGGATATGTTGTAATATTTAGTAGCTGTAAGATTTATTTTTGGGTCAGAGTCGTAAACACCATCTACTTTAGTGGCTTTTATTAGTATTTCTGCATTCATTTCTATTGCTCTAAGAGCTGCGGTGCTATCCGTTGTGAAAAAAGGGTTTCCAGTACCACCGGCAAAGATAATTACATCCCCTGATTCTAGGCGGCTAATCATACTATCACGGTTATAACCCTTTACTAAATTGGTAATTGCAAGTGCTGAGTATAGTTTAGACTCAATTCCAGCATTAGTTAAAAAATCTTTAAGTGCGACACCGTTCATGACTGTTGCAAGCATACCCATAGCATCAGCATTCGCTCTATTAAGTCCCAATTCAGATCCATTTATGCCACGAAAGATATTGCCACCACCAATAACAATACCTAGTTTTACTCCAAGATTAATTACTTGCTTTATTTGAGCAATAATCGCATCAACTGTTGCCTTATCAAACATTGTGTGTTGTTCACCCATTAAAGCTTCGCCAGATAGTTTGAGAAGAACACGTTTATATTTCACTGTTTGCTGCATTTGACACCTATTATATAGTAATTAACATCGATATTATAGCAAAATTAAGATTTGTACACGCGATTAATCATTAGTGGAGTGATAACTGAGGTAATTATTACCATCATTAATATCGCAGTAAACATGGTATTATCAATTAGTTGGAGTTTTAATCCGCTAAGCGCAAATATAACCCCAATCTCACCACGGGGTACCATGCCAAAGCCAATTAACCAGCGATTGAAATTGCTAGGTAATAGTATTCCAGCAAGACTTTTGCTTATTATGGCAAAGAAGCTAATTATAACTGTAAGTTTTAATGTATCAATATGAAGAGCATTAACAATATCAATTTGCATACCAGCATAAATAAAAAATATTGGTGTCATAATTCTTCCAAGAGGGGCTGTTAAGTTTATGATATTGCTGTTAACATCATCAAGATATATCTGTGATTTATTTTGACGAGATATGGCGGCATATTTGATGAAGTATTTTTCTTTAATTAATAATCCCGCCATAAAAGCTCCAATAATAGATGCTAGCCCAATAATCTCAGCATACCACGAAAGAAATAAGCAAAATGCCACCATAGTTAAAGTAAGCATTTCATCTTTAATACTAATTTTACTGATTAATTTATCAATTGCAAATGGTAGGGCATATATACCTAAGAAAGTGCTAATAATAAAAAATCCTGCGACAGTTGATAGAGTCAAAAGTATTTCATTCATATTAATATGCCCTGCTAAAGAAAAAGCACTAATTATCGATAAAAGAATTAAACCAACAATATCATCAATAATTGAGGCACAAAGTACGATCTGGCAAGATTTGTTTTTGATAATCCCCATATCTTTAAATACACTAACTGAGATTCCTGTTGAAGTAACCGCTAAGACTGACGCGATAAATAGCGAAAATGATGTACTAGGCGTTGATGTGATTAATGGTGAAAGTACGTAAAAACCAACTAAAAAAGGAATTGCTACACCAGTTACTGCAACTATTATTGCATGGAGCCCTGACTTTTTAATTTCTTTAATATCAGATTCTAAGCCAATTTCAAATAAAAGAAAAATACTACCGATTTGGGCTAGAAACTCTAAAGTACTGTTACTTGCTACTTGCTTAAAAACGCCGATATTATAATGTGCCAAAACTCCTATAATAGAGCCAATTAGGATTTGCCCAAGCACCACAGGTTGCTTTAGTTTGTTTATAGACAAAGCGAGTATCGCAAAAATAAGTGTAAAAATCAGATAAAGAAGTAAATCACTTGATTCAGATTGGTGCAATAATGAAGTTAACATATTTTATCCTTATGAATGGTTAGTTTTGAGAGTAGTATTCCAATTTCGTATAGTAAATATAGCGGTATAGCTAGCATGATTTGCGATATTATATCAGGTGGAGTGACAATTGCTGCAATAATAAACATTATTACAAACATGTATTTACGCAGGCTAATAATTTTTTTATGTGTAACTATCTTAAAATAAATTAATAAATAGGTAATAATGGGCATTTGAAAAGCTATACCAAAAATAATTAATAAACTAAGTACTAAATCAAAATACTTATTAATATCAGCGAGCATTTCTATATTGGGAGCTTTAGTTTTACTTATGAAATTAAATAAAGTCGGTAAGACTATATAAAAACAAAACACCACTCCTAATATAAATAAAGTTATCACTAAAGTTGTAGTTATTAGCATTAATTTTTTTTCATGACGATACAAAGCAGGGGCAATAAATTGCCATATCTGATAAATAGTATTGGGCAGTGATATAAGTATGGCTACTGCTCCAGTTAGTTTTAATGGGACAAAAAATGGAGACGTTACATCGGTTGCGATTAAGTGTGTATCTTTGGGTAGATAACTTAAAAGTGGATGTGCTAGAAAGTCGTATAGGTTGTTAGAAAAGTGATAAAGGGACAGAAATACTACTAAAAAACCAATAAGGATGAATATTAAGCGAATGCGTAATTGTGTTAAATGTGATATAATATCTTGATTCATAATGGTTTTATTGATTTGGCTAAAATAGTTCAGGATCTTTGTCAAATTCGAGTTCTGGTTGAATTGGTTCTTCAATAAAACATACGGGGTTAATAATTGGCTTGTTACTTAGAATGTTATGTTTGATGTCAAGATAATCATTTAATAGTATGTTTTTAGTGGTTTGTATTTGATTAAATCCACTTTGCTGATATAGTTCATTTTTAATACTGGTACTAAAGCTTCTAAAAGATATTATAAACTGACGTAGTTTTAAAATGATAGCGTGTAATTGTTTTGGTCCTAAAACTAAAAGTGCGATAATAAAAATCAGTATAATTTTATTAAAACTAATCCCAAACATTTTTTATCTCCTATGGGTGGTTTTGCCTGTCATCCTCGACCTAACGTGTCTTATTAGATGTGAGTTAAATATCAATACCCTAAAATGGTTAAAAAGCATGGCTTTCATCCTTCGATGGGATACAAAAAAGTTTAATTATTTTCGTCTTCACCATTATTAACTGATTTTTTGAAGTTTTTAATAGCTTCACCTAAATCTTGCCCCAAAGTTTTTAATTTATTAGTTCCAAAAATCAAAACTACAATAACTAAAACTAATAACCAGTGCCATATACTAAAACTTCCCATGATATCTACTGCCTCTATAAGTATTATATAAATCTATTTCCTAAAACATGTACATGAAGGTGTAGTACTTCTTGTCCGCCTTTAGCCCCAGTATTGATCTGCACCTTATAACCTTCTTTTAAACCCAAAGACACTGCCAATTCATTTGCCTTAACCATTATTTTACCCATAAGGTTTTGATGATGATGCTCTAGACAAATCATTGACTCTATATGATCTTTCGGGATTATCATAAAATGTACTTCTGCCTTAGGTTTTGCATCATAAAAAGCAAGTATTTCATCATCTTCAAAAATAATTTTAGCAGGAATTGTCTTAGTTATTATTTTACAAAAAACACATTCTGACATAAGGTACTCCTAAAAAACTATTATTTACGACTTATTTTAAGTATAAGCTTTATGCTATAATCATGGCGATATGTATATATTATAAATCAATTTTTTGTAATTGTGTTAGTTTCTGATATTGAGGATTGTTCTTTATGTTTAAAAAAGTATTCAAATTGAATTTCAAAATAATTATAGTTGCATTGTTATCAGTAGTTTTATTACAACTAATTACTGCTTATATATTTGGATTTATAGTTAAGGTGCAAATGGATATTCAGTATAAACATTTGAGTGATTCTACTTTAATCCAAGTAAAAAATCATAATTATCATAGAGGGATTTTTAGTTCTGATGAAACCACGGAAATATCTCTTAATAGTCAAGCATTAGATAAAGTTTTAAATATGTTACCCAAATCAAGTGACGATTCTATTTCTTCTATAGATGATAATTATACCATTAGATTTACAAGCCACATTGAGCATGGGATTTTAGCCGGTATCATGAATGGGTATTTTGAACCAACTCTTGCATATTCTAAGACTAATATTATCTATCCAGATAAATTAAACTCGATGCTTAATAATTTTTTTAATAATCAAATACCAATAAGTGTTGATAATATAATTTATCTTGATAAATCTGGAAGGTTTTTATTTAATTCCCCTAAGTTTGAGTATAAAGAAGCTGTTTCTGGTATCAATGTATCTTGGGGTGGGATGAGTACTTTATTAAGGTATAATGAAAATTTTAATAAATTTAGTACTGTTTTGTCTATTCCGGATTTTGAATTAATTGCACCTACTAAAGGCTCTGTGGTGATTAAAAATTTTGTATATAAGTCTAATTCAAGTAAAAGCCATAATAATATTGAAGTTGGTGACACTAAACTAATGCTTAATGAGGCACGCGTTAAGTGGGATGATAAAATAGCGATTGGCTTTAAAGTTGGTGACTTACTTAATTTATTTACTGGTTTAAACTCTGTTCAGTTCCTAAATGGTATTGATGCAATTAATCCAAATAGTTTCTTGTTTACTAGTATATCTTATACTTCTACAAGTGATGATGTAAATGACTTTTTTAATGCTAATGCTGATATCAAGTTTGAATCGCTAGTAACTAATGATCATGATTATGGGCCGATGAGTTTAAGTGTTGGGGTTAGCCATTTAAATTCAAAAGCATTTAGAGATTTAACTAATAGTCTAGCTATCATCTCAGCAGAGTCAGAGCCAAGTAACTCTAAGGAAATTACTAAAACTGAATTTATAAAAACACTTAAAAAAGGATTTGGTCCAATTTTAGTAGACAGTCCAGTAATAGCTATTAATAGTTTTACACTTAATACCTCTGATGGCTTAGTAAACATTTCAGGTAATGCAACTACTAAAGATTTTGCACTCACAGATATGAATGATGAAAGTAAATTTATGGAGCATCTTGCTATGGATGCTAATATAAGTATGCCAAAACCGATAATATCAGCTTTATTTGTATTACAAATGCAGTATCTATTAAGTGCTGGAAATGCTCAAATGGATCAGCAAAGTTCTGATGCTCTTGTAAAAGTAGCTAATATTTTATTAGATAATCAAATTCGTATCTGGGGTAAAAAAGGTTATGTTACTGAAAGTGGGGAATTGTTATCCACTCATATAGTAATGAAGGATGGTAAGGTATCGCTTAATGGTATAAAAAGTGACTAAGTTGTAGTTTTATACATGGGGTTACTCGGTTATTAGCTATAATGAAATACAGCTAATTTCTCCCGACAATATTCGATCACAGGTTATTTGCTGTAATATATCCTTGTAGCAATGCTTGTGTATTCAAATATTTTAACTTTTGTTTTCGATTTGGTGGTTATTAATAGTTGTATTATTTTTTAACTCTTATATGTGTTCTATATATCAAGTTTTTTCAT
>CAZJFO010000047.1:0-12859 GCA_964545465.1 uncultured Neisseria sp. | reverse complement strand
GATACACTAAGTATCAAAATCATGTATAGCAGTCCTGATAATCGATTCCGTAATAGCTTAAATAGCATCGTATACTCCTATAAGTATATTTAAAAACTGTAAGTCCATCAATATCAACTAGTTAAACTCATAAGCTGAATAGTTTAGGGCTTTAACATAATATTAAATCATACTTATACAGTACTTTACCACCCCCAAATGGAGAGTAAAAACCAGTTTACGAAGTTTAATACCAATTTAACCAATTAATTTCACAGAAAAGATAATATGATAGTTCCGCGTACCGCTACTATAACTTTCATGCTAAGATGGAAGAATATATTTGTGAAAAGCTAAATCTTAGTCGGTCTCCAGAACAAATAAGTGCTACTTAAGTTATGTATTCATTCTGCAAATATGGTAGAATTACGCCAATACCATTATTGGTAGTAGTTTTTGGAAATACAATTATGAGTAAAATAATCTTGACAGGGGATCGCCCAACTGGGGCTCTTCATTTAGGACATTTTGTAGGTTCGCTACAAAATAGAGTCAAGTTACAACATAGCTATTCACAATTTGTAATGATAGCAGACCTTCAAGCATTAACTGATAATGCTGAAAACCCTGACAAAGTTAGAGATAATGTTATTGAAGTAGCTCTTGATTATCTAGCAGTTGGGATAGACCCAAAACTAACAACAATATTCATTCAGTCTAAAATACCTGAACTAGCAGAATTAACCATGTATTACCTAAACCTAGTTACACTAGCAAGACTCCAAAGAAACCCGACGGTTAAAAGTGAAATGAAGCAAAAAGGTTTTAGCACTGATGTACCAGCTGGGTTTTTAATGTATCCAGTTAGTCAAGCAGCTGACATTACTGCATTTAAGGCTGATACCGTACCAGTTGGTGAAGATCAATTACCCGTCATTGAGCAAACAAATGAAATTATTCGTAAATTTAATTCCATATATGGCAATGTTTTAGTTGAAACTAACGCCCTACTCTCTCCTACAGCTAGGCTACCTGGTTTAGATGGCAAAGCTAAAATGAGTAAATCCCTCAACAATGGAATCTACCTATCTGATTCAATAGATACATTGAAGCAAAAAGTTATGAGTATGTATACTGACCCAAATCACTTAAAAGTATCAGACCCTGGCCAAATAAAAGGTAATATGGTTTTTACCTACTTAGATGCTTTTGATCCAGATAAAAATAAAGTAAAAGAATTGAAAGAACATTACACTTATGGTGGGTTAGGTGATATGGTTTTAAAAAAATATCTTCTTGAAGTATTAGATAGTGTATTATCCCCCATCAGAAACCAAAGAGAATATCTGTCACAAAATAAGGAGGCAGTTTTTGACACCCTGAATTCGGGATCAGAAAAAGCCAAAAATGTTGCAAGTACAACATTAAATCAAGTAAGAAGTGCTATAGGAGTTAATTATTTCTAATCAATCAAATCCAAAAATTTTATGGACCGTATTTCTAACCATATTTATAGATATGCTAGGTGTAGGTGTACTTATTCCAGTGTTTCCGCTATTAATCTTACCAACATCACCTTTTCGAATACTACCAGAGAGCTGGAGTATAACCTCTGGATTTATTATGCTTGGATGGCTTGGTGCATCATTCCCATTAGCTCAATTTTTATTTGCTCCAATACTAGGGCAGATAGCTGATCGCTATGGTCGTAAAAAAACTCTCGCTATTTCATTAATTGGCACTTCGTTTGCATATATACTATTTGCTATTGCTATTCTCACTAAAAATATTCCGTTACTATTTATTTCAAGAATACTAGACGGTATTACCGGTGGAAATATCTCTGTAGCTCAAGCTGTTATTGCTGATATTAGCACACCTAAAACAAGAGCCAAGAATTTTGGGTTAGTTGGAATGGCTTTTGGATTGGGATTTATCTTAGGACCATTTATCGGTGGTAAACTATCTGATCAAACTCTTATACCCTGGTTTAATGCTGCAACACCATTTTACTTTACTGCTATTTTAGCTTTTCTTAATATGGCATCCGTCTTAAAATTCCTACCAGAAACACTTAATACTTTATCTAATAAACGAATTGACCTAACCCGCCCATTTAATAACGTCACCAAAGCATTTACAACATTTGGTTTAAAAAGCATCATGCCATCAACCTTTTTATTTAATGCCGGTTTTACCTTCTTTACTACTTTTTTTACAATAACATTAGCCAAAAAATATGGCTTTTCACAAGGACATATTGGCAATTACTTTGCCTACATGGGTATAATGATATTTCTTGCTCAAGGAGTTCTAGTACGAAAGCTATCTGGTAGAGTATTAGATTTTAAGATATTACGTTTTAGCATGTTTGGCACTGGAATTTGTTTATTTACTTATCATTTCATCCCAGCAAATCACGCTGAATTTTTATATTTCATACCACCATTTCTTGCGAGTTGTAATGCAATGACTTTTGCATTTAACGCTAGCATTGTTACTAGAATTACACCGGCAAATATTCACGCCGAATCACTTGGTATTAACTCAAGCATAATGGCCATTGCACAAGCTATTCCTGCAATTTTATCCGGATATATTGCAGTTATAAACTTTAATATGCCTATATTAGTTGGTAGTAGCACAATTATACTAGCGGGGATAGTATTTTGGAAATTGTTCAAACCAGAACAATTTACTAATAAGTAAAAATATTTTTAATAAAAACCAATAATAAAAATGGCTTTTGAAATACATAACTATCTTCCTTATGCCACACTTAGACTATTTTATTATGTAATGTATACCCACAATTATCAGAGCTTGAGGTAGCAAGAAATTGTACTGTCAAAGTATTGCTTTTACTAAATTGATGAGGAGGTTTCCAAATATTGTTTAATAAAAAACCCACTTTCGTGGGCTGATAATATTTACTAAAAGACAACTATGCCTCAGGAGTAACATTTACCTTGATAGTAGCTAATACATCATGATGAAGAATTACATTAATATCAAATTCACCAATAATTTTTAATGAGCCATTTGGTAATGTAACTTCTGATTTTTTGATTTCTACACCAGCAGTTTTATTAACCGCTGTTACAATATCAAAACTCGTAACTGAACCAAATAATTTGCCATCTACACCAGCTTTAGCGCTAAGGCTAAATACTTGACCATCAATCTTAGAATGACGATATTGTGCGTTTGCCAAAATATCAGTTTGGTTTTTCTCATATTCAGAACGTCTTATTTCAAAATCCTTAAGATTTTGTTCAGTTGCACGCTTTGCTTTTGCAAATGGAATAAGAAAATTACGTGCATAACCATTCTTAACTTCAGTAATATCACCAAGATTACCTAGATTAGCAACTTTCTCTAATAAAATAACTTTCATTGTATCTATCCTTTTCTTAGTGTTGATCTGTGTACGGAATTAAAGCTAGATATCTAGCACGCTTAATAGCAGTAGCTAACATTCTTTGGTATTTAGCTGATGTTCCAGTAATACGTGATGGAATGATTTTACCATTTTCAGTAATATAACCTTTTAGTAACTCGCCATCTTTATAATCAATTTCAGCAAAACTCTCTGCTGAAAAGCGACAAAACTTTTTCTTTCTAATTGTTTGACGTGACATCTTATGTTCCTTTATCAATAATTTTTGTAACATTTAATACAATTTGTGCCTTAGAGTTCTGACTTAAAAATCCCTCTACACTAATAAAATCTGATTCCAATTGGGCTATTTGTTCCCTACTTATACCAACTATTAAGCAAAACATCCTACATTTAACAGATCTATCAATTTTTGCTTCATTTTGTACAGAACTATGCTCTAAAACAAAAGAGGCAACTTGTAGACCTTCTGGGGTTTTCCTTAGTGGATAAACTTTAACTATATTTCCGCTAAGTAATGTTTTATTATTGTGCACAATCTCAACTAACCCTTTATATCAAAGACTTAGCTTTCTCATCTTTCATAAACACTGAAGCTTCTGTTATAGCGGATTTTCTTACAGTAACCAAACTACGTAACACAGCATCATTAAATTTAAATGCATGACTTAACTCATCCATTAATTTATTTTCTGCTTCAATATTCATAAGAACATAATGTGCTTTGTGTAATTTATCAATTGGATATGCTAAATGTCTACGACCACAATCTTCTAGACGATGAATTTTACCACCGTTATCCGCAATAATTTTTTTGTAACGGTCAACCATTTGACCTACTTGTTCACTTTGATCCGGATGAACCAAAAATACAACTTCATAATGACGCATGCAAACTCCTTATGGTTTAAAGCATCTCTCACCCATGCTGCATATAAATCAAATACTGACTTATATACGTAAGAGAAAGGTTTATTTATTAAAATTGGTAAGATATTTACCAACGGTCACTATTATAGCATGAATCAATAGCAATTATCTAGGGATGAATTTATTTTTGCTAAATCGAGAACCAACTACTTCTTATTTTTAAATAATTTCATAATATTCGGTATCATTAATATCACTGCCATACAAAATAGAGGTATCCAAATTTTAGGATTAGTCAGTACATCAGCACTTAAAGGCTGACCATTAGCAGTTGAATCTCTGACTCCATCACCAATTACGACATAGATAATCGACATGGGTGTTATTCCAATTAAAGTAGATACCACAAAAGTACTCATACGAACATTTAATAATGCTGCTAATATATTTAGAATCCAAAATGGAATTACAGCTATTAAGCGAAGGCTAATAAGATTTATCAACAAGCCATAGCGTCCACCACCATGAATAAAGCGTTTAAATTTATCAAACTTATGATCTAGTAGCCCTCTAAAAAATAAGCGTACAAGAATAAAATTAAGACAAGCACCTACTAGGTAACTAAATAGTACTAAACCTGTACCGCCAAGTATTCCAAACAAAAACCCCGCAACTAAATCAAATAATATCGTACCGGGGATACAACAAGCAATTAATAATATATACGCTACTATATAAGCAAAAATAAATATACCTGCATTACTGCTTGCATAAGATGATAATTGACTATGGTAATTATTAAACCCATCAACACCTAAATATTGACGCAAATGGAAGAACTGAACCAAAAAAACAAGAACTACGACCAAAGCTACTATCAGCAATATTTTATATAAATTTTTACGCATTATTTTTTACAACCTTTTAAACATCATGAGATTTTAACATATAATTGCAATAAGTAATAAAAATACTTAAGATTAACTCTCACTAAGCTTTGACTCTATTTTTGGAAGCACATTACTTTGTATAACCCTAGAATCAGGATTTATACGAGTTTTACTTTCAAGTGAAGTTGACTCTATATTTAAAACATTTATACCTTCAATTTTAACAATATATTTACGCGCTACATCAATTGAAGTATCTTTAGGTATTGGCACCCATTGACAATCATTATAAGCTGCCAGCTCTCTATTTTGGATTAACAAATCTGATTTGTCATAGAACATTATATTCAAAACACAACTCGTACCTTTATATACATTAATCAAATTTTTCATTTTCAGATAACTAGTACGAAAATCACCTTTCCCATTTCGCATACACTCTGGAGACACCATAGAAGTAGAGTCCTTTTCAATAATACAACGATTACTAAGACTTTGCTTGACAGCTCCACTTAGATCATAATCTATAAATACTCCATAAATACCATTTGGATATTTACTAATATTATTTTTTTCAATAACATAGTTATTTAAACCAAAGAATATAGCAAAAGCACTCTTAAAACCTAAAACACAAAAAACCGTTATTAGTATTTTTTTCATACCACCTCCTTCACTCACAAAGATACCCCTTTAAAACCAACAATTACTCCTTCAAATCTTGACGTTTTTTTGATATAATCAACACAAAAAAAGCCGGAGTTAATAGTGTAGATAAAAATACTGAACCTATTATACCACCAATTATACCCAAACCTACAGAGTGTTGTGCATTTGCACCTGCTCCTGTAGCAAAAACTAGTGGTATCGTTCCACAAATAAAAGTAACTGATGTCATAACAATTGGCCTAAAACGCTCCCTTAGTGCATGAAGTGCACTATCTTTGGCATCATGACCATTATTGAAATGTTGTAGAGCAAACTCCACTAATAATATAATGTTTTTTGCTGATAAGCCAAGCAGCGCAATCAAACTAATTTGAAAATATAAATCATTAGGCTTCATACTAACTAGTAGAATTAGTCCAGCACCAAATAGTGCAAATGGCACCCCCATTAGCACTACCAGCGGCAAACGCCACATTTCAAATAATGCAGCTAACACAAGATAAATCATAATAAATGCTGCAATAAATGCAGTAAAAGATGTTTTCTGTGATTGCTTTAACTGATAACTTGTGCCAAACCACTCATAATCATAGCCTTTGGGGATTGTTGATAACTCACTACTAATTACTTGTATCACATCTCCCAATGTATAACCTTTCTTAGGAGTAACAGTTACTTTTGTCGCAATAAAACCATTAAATCGCTGTACTACAGGTGCATTCCTAGTTTCTGACTCTTTCACCAAACTATCAATTGGTACTTGTGTACCTTTATCATTGCTAACATATACATTTCTAAGCCCAGCAACTGTTGCACGAAATGGATAATCTGCCTCCATAATTATCCAAGCTAAATCTTGCATTATGTATACAAAATTAACATTGTTATTACTATAAATAGTTTGCATGGCATTATAGATATCTTGTAAGTTTACACCATAAAATTTTGCCATTGCTATATTGGGTAGTAGCGATATTTGTAATACATTGGTATTTAATGTTTGATAGCTGTTAGCAATTTCTTTATGTTTTTTTAGACGCGTGATTAAATCATCTGCCACACCTTGAAGCATATGTGGATTACCAACCACCCTATCCTCAAGATAAAATTCTGCACCTCCAGTAGTACTTAGTCCACGCATTGGAGGCTGATTAAAGGCTCTAACAGTGACCCCAGCTAGTCCTTTACTTAATTTATTAACTTGTTTAATAATACTATCAGCACTACTATCTTGACCATGACGCAAACCCCAATCTTTAAGTGAAATAAAAAATGAAGCAGCATATGCTTTTTGCCCACCTGAATCAAGAAAATCCATACCAACAATACTAAGCACTGAATCTATATTTGAGTTTTTAGTAAGCCCATCCATTAAACCATTGACAGTATTTTTAGTATCCCCCAAGCTGGAACTAGTTGGCAGATTTATTGTTGCCATGATAACCCCTTGGTCTTCGAGTGGTACAAAATCAGTAGATACTGTTTTAAATATCCCAAGTGTTATAGCAATGAGAAGAACCCAAATTGTACATGCAGTTTTGGGGCATTGAGTCATAATACTTGCTATTTTTACATAAAAATCAGTAAGCTTTTGAAAGTATCGATCAAATTTATTAACCTTTACTTTTTTGACATGATCTTTAAGAATTAGTTTACTTAGTGCTGGAGTAAAAGTTAGTGCTGATACCCCAGATAGCACTACCGCACAAGCAATAGTTACTGCAAACTGTCGATACATAATCCCACTAACCCCACCTAGAGCCATAATAGGTACAAATACAACGCTTAAAACCAGTACAATTGCAACAACAGCACTCATAACTTCTTTTAAAGTAAGTTCTATTATAAAACCTAATTTCTTATCAGGGTACCGACTTCGTAACCGTTCAATATTTTCTATAATTACAATTGCATCATCAACAACAATCCCGATAGCTAGCACAAGAGCAAACAAACTAAGAGTATTTAGACTAAAACCAAATAAATATAAAAATGAGAGGGTTCCAACTATAGCTACAGGTATACTACAAATAGCAATTAAACTAGCTCTTAAGTTTTGTAAAAATATCAAAATAACAATTCCTACAAGAATAAATGCAATATATAGTGTCTCAATAACGTTATGCACTGATGCTTCTACAAAACGTGAATTATCATTAGTTATTTTGTAATGAAGACCATACGGAAAACTTTTTTCATCCTGTTTCAGTCGGTCTAATATTTGCTTTTTAGCCTCTAATTGATTAGCATTTGGAACTAAATACACCTGCATTATTGAACTAGGATAAAAATTAAACTTCCCATATTTATCTCGAAACTCTAATTCTGAGATAGTACTATATGAGTTTGCACCCATTTCAACACGAGCTACATCCTTAATAAGGACAATTTTATTTCCAGTGTTTTTTAACACTATATTAGCAACTTGTTCTGGGGTACTATACATTTGCCCCCCCATAATGTTTATCGATAGTACTTTGTCACCACTGGTACTAGGTGGTGCATTAGTTCGCCCTATTACAAACTCTTGATTTTGATCATTAATAACTGCTTGGATATCGCTAACCCCTACCCCATAATATTGCATTTTATTTGGATCTAGCCAAACACGAATAGCAAAAACCCCTGTTCCATAAACATTTATATTACCGACAGTTGGAAGAAGCAAGAGATCATTTTCTACAGTTCTTTGGAGATAGTTACTAACGAATTTTGGGTCTAGATAAGGATCTGCATAAAAAGCTACCGTCATTAACTGATCTGGGGAGCTTTTTCTGGCGGTAACCCCCAGTTTTTGAACTACGGGCGGTAACAATGACATTGCAGCATAAATACGATTTAGCACCTCATTTATCGCACTATTCAAATCAGTACCAACTTCATAAGTTAGATTAATTGATATCCCACCAGTTGCTGAGGTTGTAGTTGCCATATATAGTAGATTCGACATTCCAGTTAGATGATTTTCAATTTGAGCAGCTACTACCCTTGCTGAAGTCTCAGCATCTGCTCCTGGGAATTGAGCTCTTATCGAAATTGATGGTGGCGAGATATTAGGAAACTGGCTAACGGGTAAATTAAACGCAGCAACCGCACCACATATGACTATTATAAGAGATATGACACTTGCAAGTATTGGTCTATGGATAAGTTGATTTAATCTCATGTATTTTCTAATTTATTTTTTCTAATTTTCCAGTTTGGCATATGTAATGTCATAAAATCATAAAATTCTTTAGTATGATTATAATGAACTAAGTGTGTCAGTTCATGTAAAACTACGTATTCTATCAAATCTAGAGTTTTTTTTATTAACTCAATATTAATATTTATATATGATTTTTTAGGATTACAAGAACCCCAACGAGTTTTCATAGAACGAATAGAGAATTTATCTATACCAACACCAACTAGTTTTGAATATTTATTAAGCACCTTGGAGAAATGAAATTTTGCTTTGTCTTTAAGCCATTCCTCAACCAACCGTTTCTTAGCATCACAATCAGTGACTATTTTAACCCATACCTGCAAATATCCACCTGAGAGTTTTACCCCCTCTTCATTTGAATGGATTATTTTGAAGCGATAATTTTTACCTAAAAACTGGAAACTTTCACCGCTAACATATTCTTTTACATGATGTTGCCTATCATTAAAATAAGTCAACTGCTTTTTTATCCAGTTACTACGCTTTTGTATTATGTCATCTACTTTACTTGACTCTGTCCCCAATGGAACAGTTACAACTACTTCAAGCGACGGTCTCACTTTTATATTAGCATATTTAACATTTTTATAAATTATTGTTGGATTACCTTGCATAATTATTAATACCAATTGAACGAGCTATTTTTATAATATCAAGAGAATTTAGAAATTTCATTCCAGTATTTTTCTCTAAATCCCATAAGATATCATCAATTAATTGATCAATTTTTTTTGCAACATCGGTATTATGCTCCCAATCAGGTTTTTTGGAAGAATTTTTAAATATCCCATCAATTTGAACAATAGTCTTAGTAAATAAATTAGCATCCAACTCTTGCATACTAGGTCTTAAATTTTCATATAAGGCACGAGCACAGCTACTATTTTTTATTTCATCAGGATATTGGGTTGAGGAAACTCCAAGAGCTTCATGACTCGTTAGCATTGCTCTGATATCATTCGCATATTTAAGTTTTTCTTCTTCACTTAATCTTTTATCGCGATACTCCTGAATTACATCCTCAATTTTTTGTGACATCTTGTCATAGTACATTGGATTTAATTCTCTTTTTTCAGTAATTACACGACTAACAGCACTTAGTATAGTATCAGCTTTGGCATTATCTCCTACTACACGCTCGAGTTCTTTATTAAAGCCCTCTTCAAAAATATTAACTAATTTGGTTAGTTGGTTTACTTCATTAGCACTAATAAAAGTATCGAGTAATTTTTGCATCTGTTTTTCATATTTACCAAAATCAATGACTTCTTGATAACGAATTTTTATACTCTTTCGAAGTTCACTATAAAATTTCATAGATTTTTTGTATCTTATGAGCTCATCAGGTGTGATTATTTCATCTGTTTTATCGCTTGATAGCGTTAGTTTCAAAGACCTCGCAAATTGAGATAATAACTCATAGAATTCTTGACGCTTGTCTTTATCTCCCAAAAATACTTGGTATTCTTCCGTATCTTCTTTATTTCTAACGGTTTTAAACAAATCCTCTAAATGTGAATAATAAGTTTTAACTTTGGCGATTTCTGATTTAATATCAATTACAGCATCAAATAAATCGGCTTCATCAAACCCAGATAAAGCAGCATAAGAAGTTAGTGCATGGTCTAAGTTACCAAGTAACCCTCGATAATCAACAATTAACCCAAAGTCTTTACCGGGATGTAGTCTATTTACCCTTGCTATGGCTTGTAATAAGTCATGCTCTTTTAATCCCTTATCAACATACAATACAGCAGCTCTAGGTGCATCAAAACCAGTTAATAATTTATCAACCACAATAAGTAATTCTATTTCGTCTCCATCTATAAACCCACCTTTGACTTTGTCTAAGAAATCCTCTTCACTATCATATTGCTGTAATAGTTTTTTCCAAGCATTATTGACAAATATTTGATTATTCTCATTTACTTCTTCGTGCCCTTCTCTTGTGTCAGGTGCAGAAATTACAAACTTGGTTTTAATATTGCCAAACTCTTCAAATAAGGTGTGGTATTTAATTGCTTCGTATTTACTACTAGTAGCAAGCATAGCTTTAAACCCTGTACCTTGGATATTTCTAACAAAGTGTTCGTTAATATCTAGTGCTATTATTTCAAGACGTCTTTCACTTGAGGCAACCCTACTAAATCTTGCCCATTTACGCTTTAAGTCCTCTTGTTGTTCTTTATTTAAATCTTTAGAAATCATTTCAAAGCGGCGATCAAGACCATTTTTATCGCCTAGCCACTGTTCTACCAACCTCCCCTCATATAACAGAGGTAATACTACTTTATCCCTAACAGCTTGGTCGATAGTGTATTTATGAATTAATCCACCAAATTTTGCGATAGAGCTTTTCTCACGTTTTAGTAACGGTGTTCCAGTAAATCCTAGATAACAAGCTAATGGAAATACCTTTTTCATGGCTTTATGTAAATTATCTCCCTGAGTGCGATGTGACTCATCAACTAGTACAAAAGTATTTGAGTCTTTGAAGACCATTTTCTCTTTTTCTACCGTTGCAAACTTATGGATCAAGGTAGTAATCACCGTCATCCCTGATTGTAGTTTTTCTATTAAGTCGTGACCACTAGTAGCCCGCCCCGCTTTTATTTCGCTCTTTTTAAAAGTATCATGAATTTGTTTATCCAAATCTTTCCTATCGGTAACTACGATAATTTTGGAACCAGGAATATCTCGCTTTAACTGCATTGTTAACATCGCCATAGTAAGAGATTTACCACTCCCCTGCGTATGCCACACTAACCCACCGTTACGACTCCCACTACTATCAAAACTTTTAACTTTGTTCATGATTTCTTTAATAGCGAAGAACTGTGGATAACGTGCTATTTTTTTAATTCTATTATCAAATAATATAAATGAATGCACTAAATCCAAAACCCTATCTTTACAAAATAGGGCAAAAATTGTTTTATCCAAATTACTTATCGTTCTATCAGTTATCATCTTTGATAATTCTTCAATCTGATATTCCTCCTCCCATACCGCGTAGAATTTAGCTGGAGTATTAGCAGTTGCATACTTTGGGGTATGGTTATTAGCAGCTAATGTAATTTGCACATATTTAAATAACTGAGGAATCTCATCATTACCTTGATTTCTAATCATTTGCGAGATACCTTCATTGGCACTTATACTAGATTTTTTTAGTTCAATCACCGCAAATGGGATACCATTGATAAACAACACCAAATCTGGACGACGAGTTTTTTCTGTTTCAAGCGTATATTGGCGATTTACCGTAAACTCCTCAGTAAAATGAAAGACATTTTTTTGATTGCTAAAATCAATATAGCGTAGTGAGAAGCTTTTTTTAGTACCATCATTTAGTTCTTCTTCATAGCTAGTACCTAAGACTAATTTACCACTAATTTTTTGATTAGCTACCATAACCCCCTCATTAAGTGGCTGGTCTAGTTCATCAACCGCCCTAGATATATTCTTAGGAGAAAACTTATACTCGACACCCTTATAGTCAAAGGAGTTGAGCTTTTGAAGTTGGTTTAATAACACATCTTTAAATACTACCTCACTAGTTTTCTCACGGCGCAAGACTCGATTATCGGTGCAGCTAACATATGTATATCCCATATTTATCAATAGCTTAATTACATTTTTTTGTATAATATCTTCATTAGTATTTGGTAACTTCATAATCTTTCTACTTTTATAAAACAATTCTTCATCATACCAGTCTTTTTTAATCGTCATTCCATCGAAGGATGGAATCCATGCCCTTGCCCGTCATACCAGCGCCTATTTTTCGTCATACCAGCGTAGGCTGGTATCCATGCTCTTGCCCTTGCCCGTCATACCAGC
>CAZJFO010000046.1:11607-13258 GCA_964545465.1 uncultured Neisseria sp. | reverse complement strand
TAATGGTGATACCGCGCTCTTGCTCTTGCTCCATCCAGTCCATTGTTGCAGCACCCTCATGTACTTCACCAATTTTATGATTTACACCAGTATAGAACAATACACGTTCTGTAGTTGTGGTTTTACCAGCATCGATATGTGCTGAAATTCCAATATTACGATATCTTTCAATCGGGGTTTTTCTCGCCATAATATATATCTCCTAGTGATTAATAGCGGAAGTGAGCAAATGCTTTATTTGCTTCTGCCATTTTATGTACTTCATCACGACGTTTCATGGCTGCACCACGGCCTTCGATAGCCTCAACAAGCTCATTACCTAACCGTAACCCCATAGATTTTTCGCCACGTTTTCGCGCAGCATCACGAATCCAGCGCATTGCAAGAGCAACTTGACGACCTGGAGCAACTTCAATTGGAATCTGGTAGTTAGCACCACCAACACGACGTGATTTTAATTCTACGATTGGTTTAACTGCTTCCATAGCTTGACTAAATACAGTTATTCCATCTTTTTTTGTTTTTGTCTGTGCAACTTCTAGTGCATCATACACAATTTTTTCGGCAACTGATTTTTTACCACATTCCATGATTATATTAATGAATTTTGATAACTCAGTGCTTTTATATTTAGGATCTGGAAGAACGTGTCTCTTCTCAACTTCTCTACGTCTAGGCATAATACTATCCTTTAAAACCTATTATTTAGGGCGCTTTGCACCATATTTAGATCTTGATTGTTGGCGGCTCTTAACACCAGCCAAATCAAGAGAACCGCGTACACAGTGGTAACGCACACCTGGTAGATCTTTTACACGACCACCACGAATTAAAACAACGCTATGCTCTTGTAGATTATGGCCTTCACCACCAATATAACTTGTTACTTCAAAACCATTAGTCAACCTAACACGGCATACTTTACGTAGTGCAGAATTTGGCTTCTTAGGTGTTGTAGTATAAACACGCGTGCACACTCCTCTTTTTTGAGGACAGTTAGCTAAAGCTGGTGATTTGCTCTTATAACGAACGCTTACACGCGGCTTTCTAACTAATTGATTAATAGTAGGCATTTTATTCCTTTATAACAAAAACCTTACAAACTTTTAGCCCAAGATTATATCATAATAAATTAAGATAAATCAACAATAAATTGACAAATAATACTATCTATCAATAAATATTCACCACAATTGTACTATACTTGGTATAATTCTGGCAAGGAATAAATATAGAATGCATAAAAACCAATGGACACAAATAATGAATTACTCAAAATAACCAAAGATTTGATTAGCTTTAAATCAATTAGCCCATTTCAAAATGGGAGCATAGACTATGTAGAAGATTATTTAAAAAGCCTTGGTTTTGTCACAACGCGCCATGATAGAAATGAGACCACAAACCTTATTGCAAGACTCGGTGACAACGCTCCTATATTTGCCTTTGCAGGTCATGTAGATGTAGTGCCAACTGGAGAAATATCCAAATGGGCATACGACCCATTTATACTAAGCAGTCGTAATAATCGTCTATATGGACGCGGCATTGGTGACATGAAAGGTGCAATTGCTGCTTTTATGTTTGCGGTAAATGAATTACTTAAACAAGTAAAATCTATTAATGGCTCGATAATGCTCTTGATTACATC
>CAZJFO010000046.1:0-11597 GCA_964545465.1 uncultured Neisseria sp. | reverse complement strand
TGCGGCAAATGATGGTACAACTGTCATAGTAGAATATCTTAAACAAAATAATATCACCCTTGATTATTGCTTAGTTGGAGAACCTACAAGTGTAGAGAGTTTAGGCGATGTAATTAAGGTTGGTAGGCGCGGTTCATTAACTGGACATTTAGAAGTAACTGGACTTCAAGGGCATATAGCCTACCCTGATCTGTGTAAAAACCCCATCCATCTATTTGCTGAGACCTTAAAAGCATTAATAAGTGCAAAATGGGATGATGGCAATGAGTTTTTTCCGGCTACATCATTACAATTTGCCAACCTAAACTCTGGGCTAGGCGTTGATAACGTAATCCCCGGGAACTTATTTGCCAGCTTTAACTTCCGTTATAATAACCTTCATAGCAGTGACAGTTTAATTAGCAAAGTAGAAGATATATTAGATAAACACAATCTCAAGTATAATATCAGATGGAGAAATTCAGCACAGCCATTTTATACTAAACCAGGGCGTTTAAATAAAATAGTAGTTGAAACTATTCAAGAAGAACTAAAAATGACCCCACAACTTAAAACTGATGGCGGCACATCTGATGGTAGATTTCTTGTAGAAGTATCTAATGAGCTTTTGGAGTTTGGATTATCAAATAAATATATACACCAGATTAATGAAAATATAAATGAAAATGATTTATTTGCTCTTGCCAAAACATATAAAATAATTTTAAATAAGATTTTAAATGACTAAAAAAACAATATCCGCACAAAATCTAGGCATCAACAAACAACTTGTAAAGCATGATGCTATTTATGTAATTGAAAAACTACATGCTAATAAATTTGATGGCTATATAGTTGGTGGTGGCGTTCGTGATTTATTACTAAATAAAACCCCTAAAGATTTTGATATTGTTACTAATGCAACGCCAGAACAAGTAAAAAAAATATTCAAAAAAAACTCACTAATTATCGGTCGTAGATTTAAAATTGTGCACGTAATTTTTGATAACATTAACCCAGAAAAAATGATCAATAACCGCCCAATTAATGAAAGGCATATTATTGAAATCTCAACATATCGCAGCTCAAAAGTAAATAAGGACAATTTAAATGAGCGGGGGCGCATTGTTGAAGACAATAATTATGGCACTCAAAAAGAAGATGCCATTAGACGTGATTTTACTATTAACGCCTTATATTACGATCCAATTAATGAAGTTGTTATTGACTATAACAATGGACTTAAGGATATTGAAAAAAAACTAATTCGTATTATTGGTGAACCTAAGAAGCGTTATACAGAAGATCCAGTTCGGATGCTTCGAGCTTTTCGCCTTGCGGTAAAACTCAATTTACAAATTGAAAAAAATACATTTACACCATTTGCCAAAATGAAGTATCTACTAACCCATGAAAACAAAGGGCGTATGTATGAAGAAATGCTTAAAATTCTTCTATCAGGGAGTGCTATTCAATGTATAAATAAATTACGTGAAGCAAATCTACCACATGGAGTATTTACATTATTTGACCATTTATTTTTTAAAACAAACCCTGATACCTTTGCTATTAAATCTTTAGAAAAAACCGATGCTAGATTACAAGAAACTAGCGATGTTTCATTAGTATTTATCTTATCAGGTTTAATGTGGAGTATGGTATATGCAGCATGGCAAAAATCAATTGCTAGTGGCACTGATACCCACCAAGCTCTATTAGATGCAATTTATCAAAACAAAGATTTTGCTAATAGTATTGGAATTACAAAATACACATTCTCAGCAATGCGTGATGTATGGTTACTCCAATTAGAATTTGAAACCCCATCTATTAAACACCTTGGGCACATATTAACAGTTCCGCGCTTTAGGCAAGCATGGCATTTATTCTCTCTAAGACACGATGCGGGACAAATTGACCCGGTAATGTTTATCTGGTGGGATCGATTTATAAATGGCGATAACGACCTACGCATACTTTTACAAGAAGAACTACCAAGCGAAGAGTCTATCACAAAAACACCCAAAAAACGTAAACGTAAAAAGAAAACCATAACAAAAAAGGAAATATAATGAGTATTGCTAAACGCATGTCACTTATCAAAGAGTCCCCTACTCTAGCTGTGATGAATAAAGCACGAAAAATGAAAAACGAAGGTTTAGATGTTATTGCTCTTGCCGCTGGGGAACCAGACTTTGATACTCCGCAACATATAAAAGACGAAGCAATAAAGGCTATTAATGATGGTAAAACCAAGTATACTAACGTAGGTGGCACCCCTGAACTAAAACAAGCAGTTGTTGACAAGTTTAAAAGAGAAAACAATCTTGAGTATTCTACTAACGAAGTTATAGTGTCTGCTGGTGGAAAACATAGCATCTACAATGCTCTACAAGCTTTAATTAATGAAGGTGACGAAGTAATAATACCTGCTCCATATTGGGTGTCTTATCCTGACATGGTGCTTTTGTGTGGTGGCACCCCTATATGCGTACCATGTTCAATTGAAGATAATTACAAATTCACCCCAGAGAAATTAAAAAACTCTCTAACAGCAAAAACAAAAGCATTGTTTATAAATAGCCCTAGCAACCCAACTGGGATGGTATACACTAAAGAAGAATTAAAAGCCTTAGCTGAAGTATTAAAACATCACCCAGAAGTATATATAATTACTGATGATATTTATGAACATATTTTATTTGATGATCAACCTTTTTCAAATATTGTTAATGTAGCTCCTGAATTAATTAACCGCACGATAATAATCAATGGGGTTTCTAAGGCATACTCCATGACTGGTTGGCGCATTGGGTTTGCTGCAATTAAAGATTCAAAAGTTATATCTGCAATGGAAGTTATCCAATCTCAATCCACCTCAAATCCATGCTCAATTGCCCAATATGCAGCATATGGGGCTCTAAATGGCGGACTAGATTGTATAAAACCAATGCTAAAAGCCTTTAGCGAACGCCATGATTACGTAGTTAAGCGTCTAAATAAAATCAGAGGCCTTCGCTGTTTGCACGCACAAGGAGCATTTTATGCCTTCTTTGAATGTAGTAATGCCATTGAAAACCTCTACAAAGAAGGTAAAATCAATACAAAAACCGATCTCGCCCTAGCTAACTACTTACTAGATAATTTTCTTGTAGCGGGTGTTCCAGGGAGTGCATTTGGCTTGGATAATCACATTCGCTTATCTTTTGCTACTAGTTATAGAGAATTAGAAGTAGGATTAGACCGAATAGAAGAAGCTCTTAACTAGCCCTAAAGACCCGCAGATAATTAAAAGATAATTTTATAACACATCAGTGGTTTATCTATGCAGCACTTGACAAACTGGGGCAAAAATGCTATAATGTATCATTGTAACAAATTTTAATAAGGCGCTAATACATGATACATTTGTACTCAGATTCACGATGCCAGTTCTCGCACAGAGCTCGTATCGTTCTAAACTTTAAAGATATGGACTTTAAAGTTGTTGACGTAAATATCAATATGCGTCAAGATCTAATGGCATTAACTCCATACAATGAGACACCAGTTCTAGTTGATGACATTGATAAGAATAATAAGAAAAAAGATTTGATTTTGATTGAAGCTAATATCATTTGTGAATATATTGATGATCGTTTTCCACACCCACAATTAATGCCCATTGAGCCAGCAGAAAAAGCTCGCTTAAGAATGCTTATACATCGTTTTGACCGTGAATTATTTGTGCATGTACGCACACTTGACACAATGAATTTAAAAGATTCCAAAGCTAAAAAAGAATTAGAAAAACTTAAAAAACCTATAATTGCTGGATTAGATAGTATTGCTCAAGTATTCGTGGCTAATAAAAAAGCCGAATTCATTTTTGGGAGTAGTTTTACACTTCTTGATGCAGCTATTTTACCGCTCCTATGGCGTTTACCTCATTATGATATTGAGGTTAAACCAGCGTGGTCTGGAATGATGAAGTATGCACAGCAATTATTTGCTACTCCGGCATTTACATCTTCTTTAACTCCAGCAGAACGGGTGATGCGCTAGATGATAAGCCAAAAACCTTATCTTATTAGGGCAATTTATGAATGGTGTGAGGATAATAGTTTTACACCATATTTAGCTGCAAAAGTAGATGATAATACTTTAGTACCAAATCAATACGTTCAAAATGCTGAAATTATATTAAATATAAGCCATGATGCAACAAAAGAAATTCTAATTGATAATCAATGGATTACTTTTAAGGCAACCTTTGGTGGAAGCATTAAGGACATTGCGGTTCCTGTTAGTAATGTACTTGCTGTATTTGCTAAAGAAAACGGATTGGGAATGCAGTTCAAAGAAGATTCCGAACCGCCTCAAACACCAGCGAAAACTGGTGGTTTAAAATTAGTAAAGTAGTTATTTAATGGTTGAATTGAACTTAAATGGTCTTAACTGCCCTTTGCCAGTTCTTAAAACCAAAAAATTTTTGGCTAATCTTGAAGTTGGAACTCAAGTAAAGATTATTAGTGATGATCCTGCTTCATTAAATGACCTCCAAGATTTCTGCACCAAAACCGGACATAAATTAATCGCACAAAACACAAAAGACAATATTATCTACACCATAATAGAACATCGTTAATATAATTTAGGAATCAATCATAATGACAGAGATACTTGATGAAAATCATATTATAGCTGAGCGCAGACAAAAACTATCTGATATCAGGAAAATCCGAACTGCTTATTCTAATCATTTTAAGCCAACGCATAAATCACATCTTATTCACTCCCAATATGGAGAATTAAATGCTGAAGAGCTCGTACAAAAAGAAATAGATGTAGCTGTTGCAGGGCGTATGATGCTAAAACGCATCATGGGTAAAGCTTCATTTGCTACTATTAATGATGGCACTTCCAAAATCCAAATTTATGTTAGCAAAGAAAAAATTGGTGAAGCTGTATATGATGACTTCAAACACTTTGATATTGGTGATATTATAGGTGTACATGGAACTTTATTTAGAACAAAAACCAATGAATTAAGTATATCCGTGACTAAAATTGAATTACTAAGTAAGAGCCTACGCCCATTACCCGAAAAATTCCACGGATTAACTGACCAAGAGCAATGCTACCGCCAACGTCACTTAGACCTTATAATGAATGAAGAATCAAAAAACTTATTTATTAAACGTTCTCAAATTATTCATTCAATACGTGACACCATGGTTAGTGAAGATTATCTTGAAGTTGAAACGCCTATGATGCATTCAATCCCTGGCGGAGCTACTGCCAAACCATTTATCACGCATCATAACGCTCTTGATATGCAGTTATTTCTTCGCATTGCACCTGAATTATATCTTAAGCGTTTAATCGTTGGTGGGATGGATCGCGTATTTGAAATCAATCGTAATTTCAGAAATGAGGGTCTATCTACGCGTCACAACCCAGAATTCACGATGATGGAATTTTATGAAAGCTATGCTGATTATAAACGCATGATGGAAATTACTGAACAAATAATCAGGAAAGCTGCTCTTGATTCAGTTGGGAAATTAGTAATTAGTTACCAAGGACGCGAAGTTGATTTGGCAAAAGATTTTGATCGTTTAACTATTGTCGAATCTATTATCAAATACAACCCTGAATTTACTACTACTCAATTAAATGATATAGATTTTTTACGTCAAACCCTTACTAAAATCACTCGTAAAACCCCTAGCGACAATGAAAGCCTTGGAGTACTACAATTATTATTATTTGAAGAAAACACTGAATCCAAGCTGTGGCAGCCAACTTACATTATTGACTACCCTCTTGATAGCTCTCCTCTAGCACGTCAATCAGATAACAACCCTCTTATAACTGAACGTTTTGAGTTATTTGTAGTTGGGCGTGAACTAGCTAATGGATATTCAGAGTTAAACGATCCTGAGGATCAAGCAGAACGCTTTAAAAAACAAGTTACTCAGATGGAATCAGGCAATGACGAAGCTATGCACTATGATGCTGAATATATTCGTGCTTTAGAGTATGGAATGCCTCATACTGGTGGCTGTGGCATTGGTATTGACCGATTAGTTATGTTATTAACTGATGCAAGTTCAATCCGTGATGTCATATTCTTTCCACAAATGCGAGCTATTTAAAGATTTCACAATGGATGATTTGTTTAGTACTATTAAATCTTTAAATCAAGTTCAAAATGAAATTGAATCTTTAACTGATGAGGTAATCAAATATAATCATAGCTACCATACCAATGACGTCTCCTTAATAGCTGATGAAGAGTATGATCAGCTATTTCGTAAACTTCAGGAATTAGAACAAGGATATCCAGAGTTTAAACGTAAGGATAGCCCCACCAACAAAGTTGGTGGGGCTATATTAAACGAATTTAATCAAAAGGCACATCAAATACCTATGCTATCACTTAACAATATATTTAGTGATATGAATCAAAATAGTATTGAACTACGCCATAAAGAATTATTCCAATTTAATAAAAGACTGTGTGAAGCTAATGGTCTTGACTTTGTTAAGTACGTTGCATCTCCCAAATATGACGGAGTCGCTATAAGTATTACTTATACCAATGGCATTCTTACAGAAGCTCTTACCCGTGGTGATGGCTATACTGGTGAGGATGTCACCTATAACATAAAGACCATAAAAAATATCCCTCTTACTCTTAAAAGTGGTAATTCACCTTCGCATATAGAAATTCGTGGTGAAATATTAATACAAAGCAATGATTTTATTAAACTAAATCAAGAGCAAGATATTAAAGGTCTTAAACAATATGCTAACCCTAGAAATACAGCAGCAGGCAGCATACGCCAACTTGATAGTAAAATAACAGCTAGTCGTCCTCTACACTTCTTTGCCTATTCGATTGCTTCATATAGCAATGAATTACAATTTACCCAATTTTCTGATCAATTAGCATATTTAAAACTGGTAGGATTTGATGTAAGTGAGTATTGTAAGATTTGTAATGACGTTAATGAATTAGTTGTTTTTTATGAAAATATTTTAGATTGTCGACAAAAACTGCCTTTTGGGATTGATGGTGTTGTATATAAAGTAAACGAAATTTCTTTGCAAGAGAAATTAGGGTTTGTTGCAAGAGCTCCAAGATTTGCAATAGCTCATAAATTCCCTGCCGAGGAAGTAGAATCTCAAATACAAGATATCCAAATACAAGTTGGTCGGACTGGAGCTTTGACTCCTGTAGCTAAAATCAAACCCTCTAGTGTTGGGGGCGTGATTGTATCGAATGCATCGCTGCATAACCAAGATGAGATACGACGTAAAGATGTTCGCGTGGGTGACTATGTTTTGGTTCGTCGTGCTGGAGATGTTATTCCTGAGGTAGTTAGTGTAGTATTAAAAAAACGCCCTAGCGATACCTGTGAATTTGTGATGCCTCATGTATGTCCCGTATGTGGATCACACTTAGTACAGGATGAAATAATAGTTAGATGTAGTGGTGGCTTATATTGTAGTGCGCAGAAGAAATTCACTCTTATACATTTTGCTAGTAAATTAGCACTTAATATAGATGGTATGGGAGATAAGGTAGTTGAACAACTAATTGATAATCAATTAATCAATACTCCTTCGGATATTTTCAAACTACGCGTGGAGCAATTAATCGCTCTAGATAGATTTGCTGACAAAAGCGCTAGTAATTTAATAAATGCAATAAATTACAGCAAAAACACCACCTTAAAACGGCTAATTTATGCTCTTGGCATTAGACATGTTGGCGAAAGTACTGCAAATTCTCTTGCTAATACTTTTGGTGATTTGGATAATTTGATGAATGCAACCCTTAGTGAACTACTTCAAATAAATGATATTGGAGATATTGTTGCTACATCGATTGTAGATTTCTTCTCGGAAATGCATAATCGTGAGATTATTTCTGAATTACTCGGTCTTGGTATTAACTATTCCAAAAACATAAGTAAAAGTATTTTTAACGAAAAAATTAGTGGGAAAACCTTTGTACTAACAGGTAGCTTAACAGGGTATAGTCGTGATGAAGCTCGTGAACTTATAGAGGGTTTTGCAGGACGGGTATCATCATCAGTATCCAAAAAAACTGATTATGTTATAGCTGGACAGGATGCCGGAAGCAAACTTGACAAAGCAACAGAGCTTGGCATTACAATACTTGATGAGCAACAATTTAAACAATTATTAGAAGGTTAGAAAAATGTCTAAGTATACTTATATTTATCTTCATGGGTTTGCTTCAGCACCGTCTTCTTCTAAAGCTGTATATTTTAAAAACAAGCTTGATGGCTTAAAGGTTATTGTTCCAGATCTTAACCAAGACGATTTTTACAATTTAACCCTAAGTCGCCAACTTCAACAAGTTAGTGAAATTATTGAAACAATTAATGGTGAAATAATCATACTTGGCTCTAGCATGGGTGGCTTAACTGCATTACTACTCGCTGAAAAATATCCTAATATCTCAAAATTAGTACTACTTGCTCCAGCATTTAGAATGTCAGAGTTATGGATAAATGGAGATAAAACAAAGCTCCAAGAATGGGAGCAAAATGGTGAAGCTCCAGTTATGCATTATGGATATAATCAAGAAGTATTGCTAAGCCACGGGTTTTATAATGACTTGTTCTCACATGATGATAAAGACTTTAAGCGGCAGCTCCCAGTGCTTAATTTCCATGGAATTAATGATGATGTAGTACCTATCGAGTTTAGCCGTGAGTATCAATTAACTCACTCACAAAGCACACTTATAGAATTAGATGATGACCACGGTTTAGGTGGGCATCTTGATTTGATGTGGGATAAAGTACACAGTTTTTGTACTTAATAAAAACCATCCCATTATTTTTTCTGTCATCCCATACCAAAACTAGATGCTGTTCGTATATAATCTGGGATCAATGCCCTAAAATATAGATTATTATATTTTACATTTGTCAGTGACAATACGATAACACTTTCAATCTAACGCACAACCCCAAATATTGGTATTGACAAATCACTAACCACTAATTTCACATACCCAACAACTACCGTATTTTTTGATTTATAACAATCTGATATTGTTTGAATAAATCACTAACCACTAATTTCACATACCCAACAACTACCGTATTTTTTGATTTATAACAATCTGATATTGTTTGAATTTTTTTTACATCTATCCATGATTAAAATTATTTATTAATATTTTAAGATATAAATGACAATATTACGTCATGGCTTTAAAAAAGTCATGACGTTTTTAATCTTTTAAAAGGGAAATATATGTCTTCTAATTACAAAAAACTTCTTATTACACTTTTAACTGCATCAGCTTCATTCTCAGCCTCAGCATTAGCCTGTGACTCCAAGGAAAAATTCGGAGCTGGAGGGACGATTACTTTTTTTAATAACTCAAACACGTCAGTTCTAATTGGATATAGTGGCCTTGGATGTGCGGGGTCGGCTTATGGATTAAGCTTCTTGTGTGAAGAGGCTATTGTTCCAGCATTTGGTTGTTATAGATACGACTATAACTTTGGTGTAACTACAACTTGGATTAATGTAGCTGAATATGACCCAGCATCTTGGGATACATCAGATAATGGTGCCCCATTACACCCTTGTTCGGGAGTTTCTAATGGAAGTGGCATCTGTAATATAAACGGTAACATTTCAAAAAACACCCCTACTAAAAGAGGGAAAAGTACCGATGTTACACTTAACCCTGACTCTTCTTATACAGTTAAAAAACAATGGTAATAAGTAAAAACTGTATTTAGCCTTTGCTTGGTAAGTAAATACAACTAGAATTACCAAATGCCACCCTAACACTTGGCTGTGATGGGGTGGTATATTTAATGATCTATCTCATAATACTTCTACAAGACGGCTATTATTTAATTAATAAAACCTAAGACCTTATTATCTCATAAAGCCTTCTGTCTTGGTAGGATCTGTGTAGTAACAACTTATTTAGAAATAAATATTTGGGATTTCAACAGTCTCTTTATGTAGACTCAGTTATTTATAAAATCCTCACTTTCTATACTTAGAAGTCATCCCAGGCCTAAAAATGTCGCTATTTAAATGTGAGCCTGGGATCCATGCACTTGCCCGTAATTCCATCGAAGGATGGAATCCATGCCCTAAAGTAATCCGTAAATATGGATATATATTTGAAATATAAAAAACTATTTCTTACCATATGCACTATCATGGTCTGGATGTAGATTCAACAATACAAGATAATTACCATCTCTGTATCCCATTGCTCTATATTTATCAGAAAACCGAAAAGAATATAAATTATACCCCTTTGAAGTACTTTTAGATTCAATCTTTTCCCAATTTAAGCCTTTTGTAGTATAAAGCCCATCCCAATCAAAGTTGGCAATACGTTTTAATATTCGCCTAAGAGCCTCTGCCTCAATTTTTTCTAGGCTAAACCATTCAGTTTGAAATGTAGGATTATTCAAGTCTAGTTTAACCAATGACATTCTTAGCCTTTTTAATTATTTCATCAAAGTTATCACGACGTTGATTTGACTCTACCCATTCAATAGATTTATTTAGTCTAGCCATATTGTCCCCTTGATATAGCCACATCTCACTTTCAGGAATAGCAACAACTGTTTTAATCACAATAGTATTATCATCCTCTTCAAAGATCTGTATTTGCTTTCCAGCAAATTTTTTACCTAAAGTAATTTGCCCATTTTTAGCTACTATCTTAATTGGCGTAGCCGATAATGCCCTAACCTTTGGTGATCTTTTAATTGTTTGAGTTGTTCTCATTGTATTACCCCTATAATTGTATTATACTATTATACAATAATTGTATATTTGTATGCAAATTTATTGTATCTATATTTTAATTATTGAAATTAGGGCATGGATCCCAAACTCTTTGTGAAGCATCATAAAGTTTATGTTTGGGATGACGTAGACTTCGTTTAAGCAGTATCCAGTTTGCGTTTGGGATGACCAATGTAGGTCGAATTCTATCTAATAATTGCAGACTCTTCTCTATTCCAACGTCATCCCAGGCCTAAAAATGTCGCTGTTTAAATGAATCTTATTATTTACCCTGTGATTTATTATTTATAGCTTTGTTTAATTAATCCTACTATATACTCTAAATTATCATTATTATACAAACTGATTTCACATTCACCATTACCGTAATGTCCAATTTTCGACACATTTCTTGCTAAATCTATTGGATCATTTAATTTACTAAATGGTATATTTAACCAAAGCTTTATTTTAGATTTTTGAATCATAATATCACAAAAATTAGTTTTTTTAATAAATCCAATATAATGTTTATTAGGCCTAATTAAAATATCATCACTAAAATTTAAAATATAATCTTTAAGATTGCCATATAATTCAATAAGCTCTTGAGGCTTATCATTTAGATGGGTGTCTTCAGAATATACTTTAATTTCAGAGCTAACTTTTTCTATCTCTTTATTGTCTCTTTTAATAGTATTTATTGATTCAGTACTATTAATAGGATTAATTTGTGCAAAATTAACCACATTATTAGCATAACGTTTTATTTCCCAAAGCTCTATTGGCAAATCCTTAACGTGGATTCAAGCATCAAAAGA
>CAZJFO010000045.1:0-13601 GCA_964545465.1 uncultured Neisseria sp. | reverse complement strand
GCTAGATAAAAATGCAGCAAACATAAAGGAGGCTGCTTAATTAAATAATTATTTCCGCCACCCTCATAAAATATGTTGTCAATTTTATTTTTGTAACTATTCAGGCAACCATTGTATTTCTAACCCGAATTCATGTACGAAACGCATTAACTATGATATTTCTTTGTTTCTTTGGAATTAGTTTTTTATTAATTCCATAGTATACCTCATGAGCAGTTTTACCATTATGAATTTTTCTTGGTAAATGATTGATTTTATATAGTGCAAGCTGTAACTCCTTATCAGTAATATTGACAAAATCAGTTCCCTTTGGAAAATAACGCCGAATCAGTCCATTAATATTCTCATTGCTTCCTCGTTGATAACTAGAGTATGGGTCAGCAAAATAATACTTAGCATTTAATGCTGTAGCTAATTCTAAATGTTTTGCAAACTCCACCCCATTATCACTCGTTATTGTTTTGATTCGCCGTTTATGCTGAAGTAATAACTCCAATAGTTTATGCAGTGTCTCTTCTCCAGTTTTACTACCAACCAACTTTGCCATGCTAAATCTAGACTTACGTTCAGTTGCAGTAATAATACCAGCTTTATTAATAGGGCCAACTCGGGATAAGCAATAATTAATTTCCCAATAAATTACAATACTTTAAATTGATTGATGATTTATTTGGATCTAATTGATAACTAATCAATACTGACAACAGGTGTACACAAAAGCCCTGAATACTTCTATGTCTAGTATGACAAAGTTGCAACTTATTTTTTAAGATATTGAATACTGATTCAATTAATACACGTTTTTTACTCATAATTATGTCAAACATATTGATAGGTATAAATCTTGCTTTCATGTTTTTCTTAAGTGGTGTAATTAAAGTTACACCTAAATCATGCAACTCTTCGGCAAGTTCTTTTTTGATATACCCCTTGTCTCCAAATAGTTTGCCAGTTAATCCTCTTATTAACTTCATAACAGGAACCCTATCATCACAATTACCCTTGGTGAATGAAAGAGAGGTAATTTGTCCTTTTGTATCAATAATCATATGGAGTTTAAAGCCTAAAAACCATCCCATTGTTGATTTACCTATTTCCGCAATGGATTCAAATACTTTGTGCGAATTAGTACGTTTATTATGACATATTGGTATGCGGGTTGAATCAATGTAACTAATTCCAACTGATTGTTTCTTAAATGTGTACATAAGGTAATTTAATAATCTTGATAATGTCAACAACCCATTTGGCATTAATTCAATAAATCTATTATAACTTGGCAACTTACGAAAATATGACCTATACTCACCGCACACCTTGTGATTATAGTACCATTTAAAGCATTTATATTCAGAATGAGGAAATAAAATCAAAATTAATACTAATTCACTCATGCTTAACATTCCTCTAGCACTGAATCAGTGATTTTAGAAATCTGATCCTCGGATAATTCCAACTGATATACTTCAAGAATTTGAGCCTTTATTTGGCTTAAAGTAATACCTTTACTGTATAGACCAATTATAGTGTCATCAATTATTGTTGCACGTTTTTGATGCTTTGCTATAATTATTGGATCAAAGCTGCCGTTCCTATCTCGTGGTATATCTATATTCACATTACCTTGTTGGGTCTTAATTGTCCTTTCGCTATACCCATTACGATAATTATCTCCAGTACTATCCTCATGTTTATTGTAGCCAAGGTGGTGGTCTAGTTCTCCTTCAAGAAGTGCTTCATATAAACCTTTCTGTAACTGCTTTATAATACCATCAGTACCGTATAAGTCGTCTTGTGTTTTAATCTTGCCACCTTTTACTAAGGCTTTACAAAATTCTTTTATTGTTTTTATATTCGTGTAATCTATTTGTGTATCAATTGACATGCTGTAACTCCTAAATTTAATATCAATATTTTACCAGATAATGAACAATGCCACCCTGCGGGAGCCGGCTGAATAATGTTTTATATTTTGCAAGCAAAACACAATATTATTCCAGCTCAACTTAGTGCATTAATTATCCGATTTCTATTTACACAAAATCTAGTCCAGTCTCTATTTTATAACTAAGTAGGCGCCATATTACAGCACTAGTCTTCTAACATCTGCCATTACTTGCGCTAAATACATAGTAAATTTAGCAGCTAATGCTCCATCAATAACTCTATGATCATATGATAATGATAATGGCATCATTAGTCGTGGTGAGAACTCTTTACCATTCCACACTGGTTTAATACTTGATTTGGATACACCCAATATTGCAACTTCTGGAGCATTTACAATAGGAGTAAATGCAGTACCACCAATACCACCAAGACTTGAAATTGTAAAACTACCACCTTGCATATCTAGAGGTTTTAATTTACCTTCACGAGCTAATTTAGCTAACTCACTAGTTTCTTGTGCTATTTGCACAACACCTTTTTTGTCAGCATCTTTAAGTACTGGAACGACCAAACCTTGAGGTGTATCTGCAGCAAAACCAATATTAAAGTATTTTTTATATATGATATCATCTCCATCAATTGATGAATTAAATTCTGGAAATTTCTTCAAAGCAAATACGCAGGCTTTTATTAAAAACGCTAGAGGCGATACTTTAATATCAGCTTTTTTGTACTCTTCATTTATTTGTTTTCTAAAATCTTCCAAACTCGTAATATCAGCCTCATCAAACTGAGTAACATGAGGAATCATTACCCAATTGCGGGATAGATTGGCACCCGATAGTTTTTTAATTCGTGAGCGTTCTTTAACTTCAACCTCACCAAACTTAGTGAAATCAACTTTAGGCCAAGGTAATAAATCTAATCCAGTACCACCATTTACACTAGAACCTTGATTAGTCAAAACACTTTTTACAAATGATTTTACATCAGCTTCAGTAATACGACCTTTATCGCCACTACCTTTAATGGAACCTAAATTAGCACCTAATTCACGTGCTAATTTTCTAATTGAAGGTGCTGCATATGCTTTACTAAACGAGTCTTCATCAATTGAAGCGTTAGTTTTGCTAACCTCTGGTGCTAGAGGTTTTTCATTAGATAACATTGTTTCCACAGCTGCCACCATAGGTACTATAACCGGATTTGTTACTTGCTCTTCGTTACTAATTACTTGACTACTAGAACTAACCTCAACCTTTAACATCAAGTCACCTTCATTTACTTTAGAGCCAACCTTGATAACAACCTCTTTCACAACTCCAGTAGCAGTTGAGGGAACTTCCATAGTTGCTTTATCGGTTTCAAGCATTACCAAATTATCATCAATCTTTATGGTGTCACCTACATTAACATAAACCTCAGCCACATTAACATCTGAACTTCCACCAATATCCGGAACTCTTAGCTCAATTAGAGACATTCTAACCTACCTTTATATAAATAATTAATTTAAACTTCCCAAGGATTAGACTTATTAGTCAGAATCTTATATTTTTTAATTGCACTAGCAACTACATCAGCCTCAATTAGACCCTCATCAGCCAATCCTTTAAGTGCTGCAACAGCTATGTAATAACGATTCACTTCAAAAAACTCGCGAAGAGCAACCCGCAAATCCGAACGCCCAAAACCATCAGTACCAAGAACTATATAACGACTAGGTACATACTCACGAATTTGCTCAGCATAATTACGAATATAATCGGTTGCTGAAACAGTTACTTTTGCACTATTTTTTTCGAGTAATTCAGTAATAAATGGTTTTTTAGATACTGCTGTTGGGTTTAACATATTATTACGCGTAACACTCATACCATCACGATGAAGCATATTATAAGAGGTCGCAGAAATTAAATTACTACTTACACCAAAATCTTTTTCTAATAGATTAGCTGCCTCAATTACTTCACGAAAAATAGTACCACTACCCAGTAAATTAACTCTTAACTTTGACTCACCAGCTTTTTTAAATAAATAAGCACCGCGAATAATATCATCTTCCATACCTTTTGGCATTTCAGGATGAGTATAATTTTCATTCATAACAGTTATGTAAAAAAACTTATCTTTATTTTCAACATACATTTGCTGTAGACCATGGCGTATGACAACAGCTAGTTCATATCCAAATGTAGGATCATAACTATCGCAGTTTGGAATTAGCCCAGCTTGAATATGGCTATGACCATCTTCATGTTGTAACCCCTCACCATTCAAGGTAGTTCTACCAGCAGTTCCACCAATCATAAACCCACGAGCTCTCATGTCTCCAGCAGCCCAAGCTAAATCACCAATTCTTTGAAAGCCAAACATAGAATAATATACATAAAAAGGAATAGTAGCTAATCCATGGTTAGCATAACTAGTTGCAGATGCAATCCAAGTTGACATTGCTCCTGGCTCATTAATACCTTCTTGGAAAATTTGTCCCTTAATATCTTCTTTATAGAACATTAATTGGCTTGAATCCTCAGGAGTATATAATTGACCAACATGTGACCAAATACCAAGCTGCCTAAACATACCCTCCATACCAAAAGTTCTCGACTCATCAGGTACAATAGGAATAACTAGTTTGCCAATCTCTTTATCTTTAACTAATACATTTAAAACTCGAACAAATGCCATAGTAGTTGACATTTCGCGATCTCCACTACCTTTTAGCAATACATCAAAAGCTGACAGTTGTGGAATTGCTAAATTTACATTAATTGGCTTTCTAACTGGTAAATAGCCACCTAACTTCTCTCTTTGGGCATGTAAATACTTATCTTCAACACTATGTTTCTCTGGCATTAAAAATGGTAATTCTTCAATTTGTTCATCAGTTACTGGGATATTAAATTTATTACGGATACCTCTTAGGGTATCTGTCGATAGTTTTTTGGTATTGTGAGCTACATTTTGTGATTCACCTTCATTCCCCATCCCAAAACCTTTAATAGTTTTGGCTAAAATAACAACTGGCTTACCCTCTGGATTAGAGCTAGCTTCTTTATAAGCAGCATATATTTTATCAATATCATGACCTCCACGAGTTAGGTGCCAAATATCATCATCGGTCATATCTTTTACAAGTTCTAATGTTTCTGGCTTTTTACCAAAGAATTTCTGACGTATATAAGCTGCATCTTTAGCTCTAAATGCCTGATATTCACCATCCACTGTCTCCATCATTAACTCTTTTAATTTACCTGTTTTATCTTTAGATAACAATGTATCCCAACCTTTACCCCAGATAACTTTAATAACTTTCCAACCAGCACCATTAAATAACCCCTCAAGGTCTTGAATAATTTTCCCATTACCATTTACAGGACCATCCAAACGCTGTAAATTACAATTAATCACAAAGATTAGATTGTCTAGTTTATCTTTTGAAGCAATATGGATATTCCCAAGAGTTTCCGGTTCTGAGGTTTCACCATCACCAATAAAACACCAAACCTTACGCCCTTCATGTTTAATCAGTTCACGATCACCTAGATACTTCATAAACCGTGCTTGATATAATGCCATTAATGGCCCAAGCCCCATTGATACGGTAGGGAATTGCCAATAGTCTGGCATAAGCCACGGATGAGGGTAAGAAGATAAGCCTTTATGCTTTGATTCTTTACGGAAGTTTAATAAATGTTCTTCAGACAACCGCCCTTCAATAAAACTTCTAGCATAAATCCCTGGAGAAGAATGCCCCTGAATAAAAACCATATCACCATATAGATCACCCTTAGGAGCTTGCCAGAAGTGATTAAACCCAACTTCGTATAAACTGGCAGATGAAGCATATGATGAAATATGCCCTCCTAATTCACTACTATCTTTATTAGCCTTAGCAACTATAATAGCAGCATTCCAGCGTATGTAAGCTGCTAGTTTTTTTTCTATGTTTTTATCACCCGGATAAACTGGGTGTTTGTCAAATGGGATTGTATTTATATATTCGGTTGTAGGACTACCAGAAATATTTTCTCCACCACGCTCTTTTAGACGTTTAGCTACTTCTTTAAGTATACTCTCTGCAACACCGGTTGACTCATTATCAATTACACCATCAATTGAGTCTAACCATTCTTTTAGCTGTTCATTATCAACCATAATACTCATTCTTTTACCTTCGCAAATTTTTTATACGTCAAATACTCGCCATATCATCAAGAATATGATTCAAAATCATTATTTGACAGATTAAGTGGCATTAGTATATCATATTCGCCTATATGTTCCAATAACAATTGTTTTTGCAGTGCGAGACAAGAAATAGGCATAACAAGACACTTAAGTAATATTATTTTGTATGCAACCATTAAAATTATTTTAGATAAAAAGAGTAGTTATATTATGAGTAGATTAGTTGATATTAAAAAATGTGGACAAAAGATTTGGTTAGATAATTTATCTAGAGAGTTATTAAACTCTGGTAAACTGAATAAGCTAATATTAGATGATGGAATTGCAGGAGTCACTTCTAATCCAACTATTTTTCATAAGGCGATTAGTAGTGACTCATCTTATCAAATAGATTTAGCAAAATTAAAAGCAAGCAATCTAAGCCTTGAGGAGCGCTATGAGGCACTTGTTATACCCGATATACAACTTGCTTGCGATTTAATGAGTGAGTTATACAATACTTCCAATCATACTGATGGTTATGTTAGTTTTGAAGTATCGCCACTTTTAGCACATGATGTTCAAGGCACTATTAGTGATGCTAAACGTTTATGGGATAAAATTGATCGCCCTAATGTCATGATTAAAATACCCGCAACTCAAGCTGGGGTTAAAGCATTTGAAGAGCTAACTAGCCTTGGAATAAATGTCAATATAACTCTTATTTTTTCTTTAAAACATGTTTTTGATGTGTGGGAAGCATATATTAACGGTTTAAACAAAAGGCACAATAGTGGGCAATCTATAGAAAACATCAAAGCAGTTGCAAGTTTCTTTTTATCTAGAATTGATACGGCAGTAGATCCTAAAGTACCAATTTTACTAAAAGGTCAAGCTGCGATAAACTTGTGTAAAGAAGCATATAGCGCATACAGAGATATATTTGATGGTGCAGTGTTTAGCCATCTAAAAGCTGCTGGTGCGATGTCTCAATTTTTACTATTCGCAAGCACTGGCACCAAAAACCCTAATTACCCAGATGTAATGTATATTGAAAGATTAATTGCGCCAGATACAATTAATACCATTCCTGATAATACCTTAAATGCATTTAGGGACCATGGCAATGCGAGTCTTAGTTTAGATACGAATATAGATGACGCTTATGATTTAATTGAAGAAATAAATAGATATGTTGATCTTACAGAAATTGGTGAGCAACTCCAAACTGAGGGCATTAGGTTATTTAATGCATCATTTAACGATCTAATTGAACTGATGAAATAATATTTTGGTTAAGATTTAATGGTAGATAAAACAAAATTTATAATCTATTTATCCCCCGCTAAACTAAATTTAGGGCTTAGGGTAGTAGGTAGACGACCTGATGGTTACCATCTTCTTAATACAGTTTTTTGTTTAATTGATTTATTTGATCAAATTGAAATCCAGGTAATTGATAAACCACAAATATCATTAATAGAACATAACCAAGCTTGGTCTTACACCACTGACCTTGGATATAAGGCAGCAAAACTACTTCAAGAAACCACTAACAGTCAATTTGGGGCAAATATTAAGATCAAAAAGACCATTCCTAGTGGCGCAGGATTAGGGGGCGGAAGTTCAAATGCTGCAACTGTACTATTGGCTCTAAATCATTTATGGCAACTAAATTTAACACAAGATAAGTTAATTGAATTAGGTATAACTCTTGGTGCTGATGTGCCTTTTTTTATTTATGGTCAAAACGCTTTTGCCACTGGAATTGGTGATGTATTTAGCCCAATTACACTCAAAGATGAATTTTTTGTGCTTGTTAAACCTAAATTTCATATCCCGACTAAAAATATTTTTAGTGCAATTGAGCATTTTTCTGAAGCATTTGATGAATTAGATGCACCACAAGAACTTTTAGATAATCCACATAATGATTTACAGGATGTAGCCATCAAACTTTACCCTAGGCTAGAAAATATTATTGATGACCTGAAAATCTTTGGAAAACCAATCATGACAGGGTCAGGCAGTGCAATTTATTTACGCTTTTCTAATTTAAAAGATGCAAATAAAGTTGCACAAGAAATAGGAAAAAGGTATAATATTTACCTTGTGAAAAACTTAAACAAATCTCCACTTTTCACAAAAAGTTTGTAGGGGAGTCGCCAAGTGGTAAGGCATCGGATTTTGATTCCGACATTCGCAGGTTCGATCCCTGCTTCCCCTGCCAGAACATCTTTGTATTATGCGTGTTATTGTACATACGCCTTGAATGAATAGTAAGGAAATTTATGTTAGTCCGTAAAAACTTAATGCTCTTTACTGGAAATGCCAATCCGGAATTTGCACAACGTGTAGCTAAATGCCTTGATATGCAGCTTGGCAAAGCATCTGTTACCAAGTTTTCTGATGGTGAAGTATCTGTATCCCTACTTGAGAACGTTCGTGGTTCAGACGTATTTATCTTACAACCCACATGTTACCCCACAAATGACAACCTAATGGAAGTATTGGTATTAACTGATGCACTAAAACGTGCTTCAGCAGGCCGTATAACTGCTGCTATACCATACTTTGGTTATGCTAGACAAGATAGACGCCCTAGGTCAGTTAGAGTACCCATTTCAGCTAAGTTAGTAGCTAATATGTTAACCTCCGCTGGAATTGACCGCGTACTTACCGTTGATTTACATGCTGATCAAATTCAAGGATTTTTTGACATTCCGGTTGATAATATCTATGCTAGCCCTGTTTTACTGAGAGATATCAAATCTAAAAACCATAAAAATCTGATGATCGTATCTCCTGACACTGGTGGCGTTGCTAGAGCAAGAGCATTTGCTAAATCACTTAACGTTGATATGGCGATTATTGACAAACGCCGCCCGAAAGCTAATGAGGCTGAAGTAATGAATATTATTGGCGATGTTGAAGGTAAAATCTGCGTTATTATCGATGATATGATTGATACTGCAACTACATTATGTAAAGCAGCTGAAGCTTTAAAACAAAAAGGAGCTGAAAAAGTATTTGCATATGCGACACACGCTGTATTTTCTAGTGATGCTCTACAAAAAATATCAGGTTCAATCCTTGATGAAGTAGTAATTACTGATACTATACCTCTACGAGATGAAGCCAAAACTAATAAAAAAATTAGAATTGCAACCATTTCTGCATTATTTGCTGAGACAATACGCCGTATAAATAACGAAGAGTCAATTAGTTTATTGCTAAACGACTAACACTCCCGCTCTAAAATAAGATTTATTAGTCTAGTCTTTACGTAACACAAAATAACCACCGACACCAAGCAGTACAAGAGTTGGCAATATTGCCGATAGTATAGCGTTCCAATGGAGTAAAAACGCTAGGAACCCAAACAGTTTGGTAGTAAAGAAAAACGCTACCCCAATTATTATACCTGCGAATAATTTAGATCCTAAATTTATATTTCTGCGATTATTAGGAATAAAAGCCAATGCAATTAAAGTCATAGAAATACATGCAAATGGATATACAATCTTCCCCCAAAAAGCGATATTATAGCGAGCTGTAGATTGATTATTTACTTCAAGATGCTCCATATACTTCAACAAGCCCGTAGCTGACATTTCTTCTGGTTGGATAACTAATACATTAAAATATTTAGGTTCAACCGTTGTCTTCCAAACATATTCATGTAGTAAACTACTTTCGATATTAACTCCTCTGTAGTCATATCTAGTAACACTATCTAAAATCCAGCTATTTTTATTGATATCATAATGCCCTCTATCTGCTGTTAAAAATTCCTGCAACTTAAGCTTATCATCATAATGAAAAATATTAACCCCCTCAATTGTTGAGTCAGGCATAATTTGTTTAATATTTACAAAGCCATTTTCGCCATCCTTAGTCCAAATCCCAGTTTGTAACTTAGTAGATAAAACTTCTTGCATTTTAGTTTTTTTATAAACTTTGGCATAATTATTGGCAACTGGTGCAACAAACTCACCAAGGGTGAGCGTAAACAAACTAAAAACAAAACCATAGCTTAGTAATATAATCATTATTTTACGAAGAGAAATACCGCTAGTACGAATAATAGCGTATTCTGAATAGTTCACCAAATTTAACATAGCTAACATCACACCAATTAAAACGGCTAGAGGCATAAGTAAATACATATAATTTGGAATTGACAGTACGGTATAAAACAACATTGATAGCGTATTAAAGTCGCCTTTGCCAACATTACCAATCTCACCTATTATATTAAAGATTGAAAATAACATTAAAAATGCCAATAACATTAAAAAAGTATTAAATAAGCATTTTTGAAAGATATATTTAGTTATTGCTGTCATTATTTATTTTTTGAAGAAAAATAACCTTTTGGAAAGGTTTTTAAATAGGTTAAAAAAACTGCAGCTAATAGCAACATGATGTGAACTAGGAATACTGCTGCAATAGGAAGATTACCATCTTTCACGTAGCCATTTAGACTTAGGATAATATTTTCATAAACCGCGTATATTATAGGCGGCAAGATAAACACCAGATTATTTTGCACTCGTCCAGTTTGAATACTTATTGGTACAGCAATAATACACATAACAAACATCATTACAGCTATTGATATTCGCCAAGAGAGCTCAGATTTTGCTTGTGTAGTATTTGTTGAGATAAGTCTACTAACATCATAAGTTCCAATTTCAAACATTTCTTTATCTCTGGGAGTATACTGCTGTTTTACACCAGCTCTAAACTCATCAAAATGAAAAACAATATTTGCATCCGAACTATTAGCCAAGTCATAAAGATTACCGTTAGTAAGGGTAATTCCAAAAATACCATTATTATTATCTATCCGTCCAGAGTCAGCAGTAATGTTATGCATTCCAGAAAGATCTTTATACTGAATAAATATTTTTTTGGCAACCCCCAAATTAGTAGAATAACGATCAAGATAAAACACCTGACTTCCACCGTCCTCTTCTCTAAACAGTCCAGGAGATATTATCAGATTAGCTTGTTGCTTAGATAAGAAATTAGCATACTCTTGAGACTTCGCAGTTGCCCATGGTGTAATATACATAGAGGTTACGGCACATATTAGCGCTAGAGGAAAACTAAATATCGCAACTTGTTTCAACCAATAAAACGGTGCTAAGCCAGAAGACAACCAAATTGAAAACTCATGGTCTTTACAGAAGCGATTTATCGTTATAACCACGGTTAAAAAACTTGCAATGGTAAGAACCATGGGAAAACTAGCGATAGTTCCATAAATCATCATCGTTAGTAAAGTAATTTTGGGTATACTACCTGATGCAGCTTGATCAATTAATCTAAACAACTCTGTTAATGGCAAGATACAAACTAGCACAGTAAATATCTTACTTGCATGACTTACTAGCTCACGGTAAAAAACTTTTTTAACTAACACATCTCAACAATGCTAAAATTACGTTTAATGATAAAACGATATTTTACCACTTTTAATGAGGTACCACCCTAATGAAATTTAAAATTCAAAAATCAAAACTAGAACTAACCACCCAAACCAATGAGTTATCCAAGACACGTGTTTTATTTAGTTTTGAAAACAAATTACTTAACAACGCTAAGAAACTCGCTAAAGATGCTAGTATAAATGAATTATCTGATCTTGAGGAGGCAGGCAGCATAACAGTTTTTACCAACGATAAAACCAATTTGGTTATAAGTCTTGGTAATAAAGAAAAATTTAACTTAACTAAATATCAAAAAAGCCTACATAATCTAGGCGTATGGCTTAATAAAAACACCAAAGTTGAAAGCATAGATGTTATTCTTGAAGAACAGATAAATAGTTTGATATATGCTAACGAAGAAACTTATGCTGAACAAACAATCTTTCACATTGTAAACAGCATGTACTATTTTGATGAATTAAAAAGCAAGCGTAAAACGCTATCTCTTAAGAAGATTAATTTTGTAGGCAATCCAAATAAGAGCTTAGAGAGTGCAACTGCTCTATTAAATGGGATATTCTTAATAAAAGACTTAGGAAATAATCCGGCTAATATAGCAACCCCTTCATACCTTGCTAAAACAGCAGAACATATTGCAACACTCTCCAAAAAAACAAGCGTAAAAATATTACATAAAAAAGAACTAAAAGAGCTTGGGATGGATAGTTTCTTAGCAGTTGCTAAAGGAAGTGAAGAAGAGCCTAAATTAGTTACTCTTACATATAGTGGAGGGAAAGCCAAAGATAAACCCATTGTTTTAGTTGGTAAAGGGGTTACTTTTGATACTGGGGGGGTTTCAATTAAGCCAAGCAATGGTATGAATGAAATGAAATACGATATGATGGGTGCTGCAACTGTTCTTGGTGTGTTTTTAAGTGCCGTAGAATTAAACTTACCAATTAATCTAGTTATAGTAGCCCCTTGCACCGAAAATCATATATCTGGTGCAGCAGTTAAACCCGGTGATATTGTAAAAAGTATGTCAGGACAAACCATTGAGATCCTAAACACTGACGCTGAAGGTCGTTTAATTTTATGTGATGCTCTAACATATGTTGAAAGGTTTAATCCAGAATTGGTAATTGATATGGCAACCTTGACTGGTGCTTGTATTACTGCAATTGGGTATGCTGCAAGTGGCTTATATAGCAATGACGATGCACTATGTGAAGAATTAATCGTTTCAAGTGCCAGAAGTAATGATAAAGTATGGCATATGCCGTTATACGATGAATATGAGGATGGTCTTAAAAGTAGCATAGCTGACATGGCAAACATGGGTGGCTGGACTGCTGCTGCTGGTAGCCCAATTGCTGCTAAGTTCTTATCTAAATTTGTCAACTACAAATGGGCTCATCTCGACATTGCAGGTACTGCATGGAAACCTGGCAGCTATGATGGAACCACTTCTAATGGTGGTGCTACTGGTCGTCCATTTGGTCTTATAATGGATTTTCTACGTAATCATAAATAAATTATTGGTAATGGCATTGATTAATGATGCCATTACCAAATTTTGCTTAGAATAATAAAATTCCAGCTACTTTACGATTTTCACCGACCAAAAAATTAAATGTCCGACATAATGCCTGTATTGGCATTATTTCAACACCAATACCCTTTTTATTTAAACTATATAAAAGCTTTAAATCTGGCTGAATAATCTTATTTCCAGAACCGAAAATAATTAAATCTGGGTTAGTATCTAAAACATCTGACAAATCATCTATCGTGATAGCCTTTATATCAGTTGGCATAAACGGCGTAACCTTATCATTCGTAACTACTATATTATTCGTATACACGGTGTCTTTTATAGTAACTGAGCTATCAGAGTAATTACTAAACTGGTTATCACTAGTGTAATGTACATTCATATCCATAAAATTTCATCTTTCAAAAAAGCATCCCCTTTTCCATATCATCCCAACGCTTGACCTCGCGTCACTACAAAGCTTCATCTCGCGTCATCCCAGCGTTTTTGCGTCATCCCAGCGTTTTTGCGTCATCCCAGCGTAGGCCATATCGTTATACATATCT
>CAZJFO010000044.1:0-13710 GCA_964545465.1 uncultured Neisseria sp. | reverse complement strand
CGGTACTGTCTCACTCTTCAACGTCATCCCAAACATCGACTCGATACTGTCTCACAGAGAGTTTGGGATCCATGCCCTAATTGCACCAATAAGGCAAGAGCATGGATCCCAGCCTACGCTGGGATGACAATAAAACTGCTTCAATGACGAATTAGCTGTCTCACTCTTCAACGTCATCCCAAACATCAACTCGATAATGTCTCGCTCTTCAACGTCATCCCAAACATCAACTCGATACTGTCTCACTCTTCAACGTCATCCCAAACATCGACTCGGTACTGTCTCACAGAGAGTTTGGGATCCATGCCCTAATTGCACCAATAAGGCAAGAGCATGGATCCCAGCCTACGCTGGGATGACAATAAAACTGCTTCAATGACGCGATAAAACTGCTTCAATGACGAATTAGCCTTTAAGGCTATCCATATCCTGGACATTAATCGAGCGTAAATTTCTAAACAACACAATCAAAATCGCCAAACCAATAGCAGCTTCTGCAGCAGCAACCGTCAAAGTAAAGAATACAAAAATCTGCCCTGCCAAATTATGTAAAAAACTTGAAAAAGTAATAAAATTAAAATTAACCGCTAGAAGCATTAATTCAATAGACATTAAAACAACAATAATATTTTTACGATTTAGAAATATCCCCATAACCGAAATAGAAAATAATATTGCAGATAAGATTAAATAATGGTTTATACCTATCATTTGCTATCTCCTTCATTCAAATCTATGCTTTTAGCAATTACTGGTTTCATTTTTACCATTCTGACACGACCTTTTGATTCTGTATTTACTTGCTTAGCAATATTTTGATATTTTCCATTTTTATTAGTTTTTCGAAGCGTTAATGCTACTGCAACAACCAAACCAAGCAATAAAATCATTGAAGCTAATTCTACAGGGTACGAATACTGTGTATACATCAACCAACCAAGTTCTACACCATTACTTACGCTAGGATCAACTGGGGCGGCATAATTACCTGTAATAACGATTGGCTTTGTAACTAATACGATTACCATTTCAGTTAAAATCACTAAACCTAATAATAATGCTAATGGAAGATTCTTCCAAAATCCGCTTCTAATAGTCTCAGTATCAATATCAAGCATCATTACTACAAATAAAAACAACACCATTACCGCACCAACATATACTAAAATTAGTGATAGTGCCAAGAATTCTACATTTAACATCAACCAAAGACAACTACTAGTTACAAAAGTCAATACCAAAAACAATACCGCGTGTACTGGGTTTTTTGCTGTAATCACTCGTAATGCAGACAATATCAAAACCGTCGCAAATAAATAAAAAAATACACTAGTTACCATTATACCCCCACATATTACCGATATTTACGATCAAGTTCTCTGTTTTTAGCTATTATTGGCTCATATTTATCTCCAATTGCTAATAGCATTTCTTTGGTGTAAAACAAATCACCCTTAGTCTCACCATGATATTCATGAAGTGACGTCTCAACAATCGCATCAACTGGACAGGCTTCTTCACAAAACCCACAAAAAATACATTTAGTCAAGTCAATATCATAACGCGTTGTACGACGAGTTTTATCCTCACGTTCATGTACATCAATAGTTATCGCAAGTGCTGGACAAACCGCCTCACAAAGCTTACAACCAATACAACGTTCTTCACCATTAGGGTAACGACGTAGTGCATGAAGAGCTCTAAATCGAGGAGACAATGGTGTCTTCTCTTCTGGGTAACGTAGGGTGATTTTTGGAGTAAACAATACCTTGAAAGTAAGCCCCATACCTTTAAATAACTCAGTTAGCAAATATGTTTTTAGAAATTTTTTAATCATTTAAGTTCATCCAATATGTTTTATATTAATGCCAGATACTTAGAGGTGACACCATCCAAGCACCAAGTACAAAAATCCAAATTAAAGTAATAGGTAAGAATACCTTCCAACCTAAACGCATAATCTGATCATAACGATAGCGTGGGAACGTAGCACGATACCAAATAAAACCAAATAATAAAATACAAACTTTTAGTAATAGCCAAATAAAACTCTCATTACCTACAAAACCCCAAGATTTTGGAAATGGAGATAACCAGCCACCTAAAAACATTAGGGAAGCCATAGCAGATATAGTGATCATATTTACGTATTCAGCCAACATAAATAATGCAAATGAAGTTCCTGAATACTCTACAAAAAATCCAGCAACAATTTCTGACTCACCTTCACATACATCAAATGGTGCACGATTCGTCTCAGCAACACCAGATATTACATATACCAAGAAAAATGGAAACAGTGGTATCCAATTCCACGATAGGATACTCCCACCTAACATGCCACTTGATTGGATTTTTACAATCTCACCAAGATTTAAACTACCTGACACCATTAATACACCAACCAGGGCAAAACCCATAGCTAATTCATAAGAAATCATCTGTGCTGTAGCTCTAACCCCACCTAGAAATGAATACTTGGAATTACCCGACCATCCAGCTAGAATTATTCCATAGATACCAAGAGATGAAATCGCAACTACAAATAATAAACTAGCGTTTACATTAGCAAATACAGTTGTAGCATTAAATGGTATTACTGCCCAAACTAGTAATGCACAAGCAAGTATAATCAAAGGAGCAATATAAAACACCCCAGTACTAATTTTAGTTGGAGTAAGCAACTCTTTAAACACAAACTTAAGTAAATCAGCAAAAGGCTGCAATAGCCCTTTAGGACCAACACGATTCGCTCCAAGCCTAGCATGCATATAACCTAATATTTTTCGTTCAGCAAAAGTAACGTATGCAACAAATATAGTTAACGGAACTACTATAGCAATTACAAGAAGCAACTTCCACAAAGCCCAACCTAAAGTGTCCCCCAGTAAATGCTGTAACGTCTGTGCCATACTATTCATGAATGCTTATCCTTTTTTAATTTCAATAGCATCATAGCGACCTGCAAAACCTGATACAGTTGTTGCTAGTAATACTACTGTTTCTGGTAAGTCGTTACTTATAGCTAAATTAAATTTACTATCGGTACCATTTTGTGTGGCATATACGCTATCACTAAGCCCTAATTTATCAACTAACTTTTGGTTAACTGAGAATACTGGTAATTTAGCATGATACGTATCTTGTAATGAATGCGAACGTCTTATAATACTATCCGTATTATAAATACCTTGGATTCCAAAACGCACCAAGCCATCAAGACTTGGTTTATTAATTTTAACAGTTACTGTTACTTCATTACTTAATAATCCAGCCGAATCATCCAGATTGGTTAATTCAGCTCTTACTTCTTCGATATTATTATAATCAAAACCACCAACTCCTAACTGATTTGCAAGAACTCTAATTACTTTCCAGCCAGGTTTAGCATCCCCTAACGGTTTAGTTACACCATTAAACTTCTGCCAAGTACCATACATATTTACATAAGAGCCAGCAGTTTCAGTAAATGGTGTAATTGGAAGAATTACATCAGCGTAGTCTTTCATTTTTTCATTAATATACGCTGACATTACTATTACTGAATCACTATTTTTTAGTGCTTTTAATGCTAAATCAGCATTATAAACATCTTGTTCAAGTTCAGTATTTAATAATACATAAGCTTTTAGAGATGAATTAAGCATTTGAGTTACATTCAAGCCGTTGTTAACACTTTCACCAAATACTCCATGTGTTGGTAAAAAGCCAACTAATCCAGCCCCAACTTCATTCGCACGACCCGACAATACTCCTAGCTTAGCATCTAAATGTTTAATCAAATGATTAGCTAAAACCAATATTTCAGAATAATTTGGTAATGATTTAGCAACTTCACCTAAAACTATATATCCACCTTTTAAACTATCTGCAACAGCTTTTGCCTCATTACTTACTTCAACATTATCTAAATCTAAATCGTTATAACCAGTAGCTTTAAGTACCTCGGCTAGAAAATAAGCTATTTCACGTGGATCTCGTATTATTTGATTTTCCACCTTACATAACAAATCTTCGTTTATAACGTTTAAATAATTAAGTGTTGCACCATGTTTAACTGCATTTCTAATTCTATGTGCTAAAAGTGGCTGCTCTTCACGAAGTACACTACCAACTAAAAATATTGATTTTGAGGATGTTAAGTCGTCCATACTAGTACCAAGATATTTAGTACCAACTTCTTTACCGTCCATAGAAAAATCACATTGAGATAATCTTGAATCAATATTATTTACACCAAGACTCCGCAGTAATTTTTGCAATAAATATAACTCTTCAGTAGTTGAACTAGGGCTAGATAAAGCTCCAACTGCTGCTGTTCCATGATCGTTTATAACACCCTTAAGCGATTTGCTACAGTAATTAACCGCAGTCTCCCAATCAACCTCAATCCATTTACCCTCTTGTTTAATCATTGGTTCAGTGATACGTTCTTCATGATATAACCCTTCATAGCTAAAGCGATCACGATCAGATAACCAACATTCATTCACATTGTCATTTTCAAGAGGTAACACCCGAACAACTTTATGGTATTTATCTACTTGAGCAATTATATTACTTCCTAGACCATCATGAGGTGCTATTGATTTACGACGCGATAGTTCCCAACTACGATATTGATTACGAAATGGCTTACTGGTAAGAGCACCTACTGGACAAATATCAATAATATTTCCCGATAACTCACTATTTACCGTTTTTCCAATAAATGGCATTACTTCTACATGATTATTACGATAGCTCATTCCAAGCTCTTGATATCCTGCTATTTCATCAGTAAATCTAACACAGCGAGAGCAATGGATACAGCGAGTCATTTCGGTAGTTACAAGAGGCCCTAACTCCTTATTGGTAACTGAGCGTTTTTCTTCTTTAAACCTTGTAGCAGAACGACCATAACCAACAGCTAAATCTTGTAACTGACATTCACCACCCTGATCACAGATTGGACAATCAAGCGGGTGATTAATTAATAAAAACTCCATAACGCCATTTTGAGCTTCAATAGCCATTTTTGAAGTGGTATGAATCTTCATACCTTCGGTAATTGGTGTTGCACATGCAGGTAATGGTTTAGGAGCTTTTTCTACTTCTACTAAACACATACGGCAGTTAGCAGCAATTGATAGTTTTTTATGGTAGCAAAAATGAGGTATGTATTTACCCTCTTTAAGGGCAACCTCTAAAATTGTAGACCCAGGTGCGGCATCTACTTTTTTACCATCTAATTCTAATTCCATATCACTCTTTCACTTTTAAGTTTTTGTATAATCTCTTAACACCAACGATGATCTACAAGGCATTTCTTATGTTTGATATGATGTTCAAACTCTTCTCTAAAATGCTTAGTAAAGCTTCTTACTGGAAATACTGCTGCATCAGCAAGAGCACAAATTGTGCGTCCTGCCATTTGATTTCCTATACTATCTAATAACTCTAGATCTCCCTCACGTCCATGACCATGTTCGATACGATGAATAATCTCATACAACCAACCAGTGCCTTCACGACAAGGAGTACATTGCCCACAAGATTCTTCATGATAAAAATACGCTAAACGCTCGAGTGCTTTTACCATACAAACATCTTCGTTCATAACAATCACTGCACCTGACCCTAGCATTGAACCTGCTTTAGCAATTGAATCGTAGTCTAAATTACAATCCATCATAATATCAGCAGGTAATACTGGGGCGGACGAGCCCCCAGGAATAACTGCTTTCATTTTTTTACCATCACGCATTCCACCAGCAATTTCGAGAAGCTTACTAAATGGAGTGCCTAATGGAACTTCATAATTACCTGGACGAGTTACATGCCCTGATATCGAAAACAATTTAGTTCCACCACCGTTTGGAATACCTTTTTCTTGAAAAGCTGCTCCACCATCATTGATAATAAATGGCACTGATGCTAGTGTTTCTGTATTATTAATTGTTGTAGGACGACCATAAAGTCCAAAACTTGCTGGAAAAGGTGGTTTGAAGCGTGGTTGACCTTTTTTACCTTCTAAAGAATCAAGAAGTGCAGTTTCTTCACCGCAAATATAAGCACCATATCCATGATGAGCATGTAATTCAAAATCAAAATTAGATGTTAAAATGTTTTTACCTAAGTAACCTGCACGTCTTGCTTCGTCCAGTGCTTCCTCAAAGCGTTGGTACACTTCAAAGATTTCGCCATGAATATAATTATATCCAACAGCTGCACCAATAGCATACCCAGCGATAATCATTCCTTCAATTAAAGAATGTGGATTATATTTCATGATATCTAGGTCTTTGAAGGTTCCAGGTTCACCTTCATCACTATTACATACAATATATTTGTCTCCAGCTAATGCTCTTGGCATAAAGCTCCATTTAAGACCAGTAGGAAATCCAGCACCGCCACGACCACGAAGTCCAGAGGCTTTAACTTCAGCAATAACATTCTCTTGAGAAATCTTATTGTTTAATATTTTTTCTAAAGCTTTATAGCCACCACGTTTTTTATAGCTTTCAAGTGTCCAGCAATCAGGAATACTAGTATCTAGATCCGCAAAAATAACACCACTTTGATAAATTGCCATTATTGTAGCTCCGCTAATTTTTTATCAATTGCTTCAGGATTCATATGGCTACACATTTTATGGTTATTAACAATAATAACTGGAGCATCCCCACAAGCACCCATACATTCAGCCTCAACTAATGTATATTTACCATCAGTAGTAGTCTCTCCAAAGCCTATTCCTAGCTTTTTCTTAAGATAATCAGCTGCAGCTACTCCTCCAGATAATGCACATGGTAAATTGGTACAAACCATTAGTTTATATTTACCAACTGGTTTTGTATTATACATACCATAAAAAGTGGCTACTTCAAGCACTTGCACTGGAGGAATCAGTAAATAATCTGCTACATATTCGATTAACTCATTAGATAGCCAACCTTTTTCTTCTTGAGCTATTCTAAGAGCTGACATAGAAGCACTTCTACGCTCAGTTTTTGGATATTTAGCTAATTCCCTATCAATTTTCTTTAAAGATTCTGTTGATAACATTATCTATCTACCTCCCCAAAAACTATGTCTTGCGTCCCTAACACAGCTACCACATCAGCTATCATATGCCCACGAGTCATTTCATCCAAACTTGCCAGATGGGCAAAACCAGGAGCTTTAATCTTCATACGATACGGCTTATTACCACCATCACTAATCAAGTAAATCCCAAACTCACCTTTAGGATGTTCTACTGCCTGATACACCTCCCCTTGAGGGATGTGCATACCTTCTGTAAATAGTTTAAAATGATGAATCATTTCCTCCATCCCATACTTCATCTTCGCACGACTAGGAGGAGCTACCTTATGATCTTCAACTATCACAGGGCCTGGGTTAGCTTTTAACCATTTAACGCACTGTTTGATAATTTTATTAGATTCACGCATTTCATTTATACGACATAGGTAACGATCATAACAATCCCCTGCCTTACCAACTGGAATATCAAAATCTAATTCATTATAGACTGAATATGGTTGCTTACGGCGTAAATCCCATTCTACACCTGAAGCTCTTAACATAACTCCAGTAAACCCAAGGTTGAGCGCCCGCTCTGCAGTTACAACACCAATATTTATGTTTCTTTGTTTCCAGATACGATTATCGGTTAATAGCATCTCATACTCATCAACCCTAGCATCAAATTTATTAGCAAAATCTTCAATAAAATCTAACATCGTTCCTTGACGACTTGCGTTCACTCGCTCTAATTGCTTTTTAGTTTTAACTTTTGATTCAGTGTATTGAGGCATGCTATCTGGAAGGTCACGATAAACGCCACCGGGTCTAAAATATGCCGCGTGCATACGAGCCCCGGATACTGCCTCATAACAGTCCATAAGATCTTCACGTTCACGAAATGCGTATAAAAACACCGCCATCGCACCAACGTCAAGAGCATGAGCCCCGATATTCATAAGGTGATTTAAAATTCGTGTAATCTCAGAAAATAATACACGTATATATTCTGCCCTAACTGGCACTTTAATATCGAGCATTTTTTCAATAGCCATAACGTAAGCGTGCTCATTACACATCATAGATACATAATCTAATCTATCAAGATATGGTAGTGTTTGTAAAAAGGTTCTAGTTTCGGCTAGTTTTTCGGTACCGCGATGAAGTAAACCGATATGTGGATCAGCTCTTTGCACCACTTCACCATCAAGCTCTAATACCAAACGTAGTACACCATGGGCTGATGGGTGTTGCGGCCCAAAATTTAAGGTGTAGTTTTTAATTTCTGCCATAATTGTCCTCACGAATAATACGCGGTGTAACTTCACGCGGCTCAATGGTCACCGGTTGATAAATCACCCGTTTTTGTTCTTCATCATAGCGCATTTCCATATAACCTGATACCGGAAAATCTTTTCTGAATGGGTGCCCAATAAACCCATAATCTGTCAATATCCTACGTAAATCAGGATGACCCTCAAAGACAATACCAAAGAAATCAAAAGCTTCACGTTCAAACCAGTTAAGCCCAGCCCATACTTGAGTCATTGATTTAACTACTGGAAAATCATCATTTTCAACAAAAGTTTTTACTCTTAAACGCCAGTTATGCTTATAAGATAATAAATGATATACTACCGCAAAACGTTTGCCTTCATAGTCATTATGGTAAGTTGAGTAGTCAACTCCACATAAATCAACACATTGCTCAAAAAGCGTTGTTTTATCATCGCGAAGTTTTAACATAACTTCTTCAAGGTCAATAGGTGCAACGATAATTGTTAATTCACCATAAGCTATATTGCTACTTATTATCCTACTAGGAAGTAAATTTTCTATCACTTGTTGTAAAACTTGCATCATGCCGTCTTTCTTGCAATAGTTGAATCACGCTTGATCTTGTTTTGAAGTTGAATTATACTATACATTAGTGCTTCAGCAGTTGGTGGACACCCTGGTACATATATATCAACAGGTACAATTCGGTCACAACCACGAACTACAGAATATGAGTAATGGTAGTAGCCACCACCATTAGCACAAGAACCCATGGATATAACCCACCTAGGTTCGGGCATCTGATCATATACTTTACGAAGGGCTGGTGCCATTTTATTACAAAGAGTTCCGGCAACAATCATCACATCTGATTGACGCGGAGACGGTCTAAATACCGCACCAAAACGATCCAAGTCGTACCTTGCAGCACCAGCGTGCATCATCTCAACAGCACAACAAGCCAAACCAAAGGTCATAGGCCATAGGGAGCCTGTTCGCGCCCAATTAATAATCTTATCGGCAGTTGTAGTTACAAAGCCTTCTTTTAAAACGCCCTCTATTCCCATTCTAGAGCCCCCTTTTTCCAAACGTATGCAAATCCTGCAATCAAAATTGTTAAGAATATTGACATCACAATAAAACCATACATCCCAAGCTGCTTAAATACTAAAGCCCAAGGAAACAAAAACGCAATTTCAAGATCAAATAAAATAAATAGTATCGCAATTAAATAATAACGCACATCAAATTTCATCCGAGCATCTTCAAAGGCTTCAAAACCACATTCATATGGAGAGTTTTTTTGCAGATCTGGACGATGAGCACCAATAGAACGACCGGCAATTAAAAGCAGACCACCCATTATGAGACCGAGTATTATAAAAAATATTATCGGAAAATATTGACTTGATATCATTTCTGCATTGCCTTTAAAAAATTCTTGGTGCCGTCAGTGGGACTCGAACCCACACAACCTTAAGGTCACCACCCCCTCAAGATGGCGTGTCTACCAGTTCCACCATGACGGCTAAACAAATTACCCTGGAATCTGATTCTTTGTGTCTTTAGCAGGTTCAGAAGCTGTTATGGCACTAGATGCTATAGGAGCACTTGACTCCACTTTACCATTTACCCCAGCCATTACCCCAGCATCTCCAACTTTACCGCTATTGTAAAGGAGCACTAATGCAAAAGTTGTTACAAAAAACACTACCGCAAAAATAGCTGTAGTACGACTTAAAAAATTGGATGAGCCACTAGCCCCAAACAAAGACCCTGAACCACCACCAGAACCAAAAGTAGCACCAGCATCAGCACCTTTACCGTGTTGTAACAATACAAGAACGATTATTGAGAATGCTGAAACAACCTGAACTATCCATACTAAAGTTTTTATAATTTCCATAGTTTATATACTTAAAAAAATCAATAAGTGCAAATTGAGATAAAATCATCTGGTTTTAATGATGCACCACCAACTAAAACCCCATCGACTTCTGGTAAGTTTAATATCTCAAAAGCATTAACACCTGAAACACTACCACCATACAATAGCGTTATTTTAGCATGCGGCAAATAATTTTGCACAAATGCCTTAATTAATTTTAACACTTCGCTTATTTGTTCACTCGTTGGCACAACCCCAGTACCGATTGCCCAAATTGGCTCATAAGCAATTACTAAGCTCTCAAAAGAAGACTTTACCTTTAATAAAATTCTCAATTGATTCTCTATAAAATCTATGTATTTCATATTTTCTCTAATACTCTGAGATTCCCCAATACAAAAAACAGGAGTGATTTTTTCATTTAAGATATTGTCTATTTTGCTTATTAAACAATCCTCGGATTCATTTAAATATGTTCTTCGTTCGGAATGTCCAATTATTGAATATCTAATTCCAAATTCTTTTAGCATTGTGGCATTTATCTCACCAGTATACGCACCATAACTTGCAAACTTACTAATATCTTGTGCAGCTAAACTAAATTTAGCCCCTAATTTATTTTTAATTTGGGAAGCTAGGTAAAGATAAATATCGGGTAATGCTAATACCACTGATGGATTATTAGTATGAAATAATGATGCATAAATAGACAAATCGTGTTCTATTTGTGCGACACTTCCGTTCATCTTCCAGTTGGATACAATTAACTTTGACATTTCTAATCTTTTTAAATAAATAGTCTAATGTAAGTTATTTTAGCATATTATCTATGCTATAATCCTGTTTAATTAAAAAACTTATTTTTAGGATACTATGCAAAACAATTTATTTTTTGAAATGCTACCATTAGTTGCATTTTTTGCGGTTTATTATTTTACCAAAAATCTATTTCTAGCAACAGGAGTTTGTATTATTGCAAGCTGGATACAGCTTTTATCATGTAAGATGAAATATAAACTCATTAGTAAAAATACTTGGATTAGTACAATTCTAATTACTATTTTTGGTGGATTAACAATTTTTCTCCATAATAAAACTTTTGTGATGCTAAAACCAACGGTATTAATGTGGATTCTTGGTATTTCTCTAATAGTTGGGCAGATTGCTGGTAAAAATGGTATTAAACTAATGCTTAATAAAGAAATAGATATCCCTGATAGTGTATGGAACAAACTAAACTTTGCTTGGGGGTTATTTTTTATTTTCATGGGTGCTGTAAATTTGTTTGTAGCATTCAATTTTTCTGAATACGTATGGGTACAATTCAAAGTATTTGGCACTTTTAGTTGTAGTATAATTTTTATGATTATTAGTGTAGCTATAATTATGATAACTAAGAAAAAGCAATGAAACATATCGCAAAAAAACGATTTGGTCAGAACTTCCTTAATGATGGTTATATAATAAATCAAATTATTGGAATAATATCACCAAAACCTGGTGATTTCTTAGTCGAAATTGGCCCAGGACTTGCTGCGTTGACAAAACCTCTTTTGGATACATTACCCAAACTTCATGTAATTGAACTAGATCGTGATATTATCACTTTTTTAAAAACAAATTTTTCTGAAAATTTAATTATCCATGAAGGTGACGCACTCAAATTTGATTACTCATTCAAAGAAGATAATAGTTCAACAAAAATCCGCGTGGTTGGTAATCTACCTTATAATATCTCAACTCCTTTATTATTTCATTTGGCACTATATCCAAACATAATCGATATGCATTTTATGCTTCAAAAAGAGGTGGTAGATCGGATATGTGCAAGTCCTAGTAACGCTGATTATGGACGTTTAAGTATTATGCTTCAATACAAATTTGATTGTCATAAGATGCTTGATGTTGGATCCGAATGTTTTACTCCAGCACCTAAGGTAGAATCAGCTATTGTAAGACTAAAGCCAAAGCCACGTGAAATGTGGGAACATATAGATGAAAAAAAGCTCAACCATATTGTGACTGCAGCTTTTAGCAAACGCCGTAAAACAATCAGAAATAGTCTAAACAATGTAATTAGCATGGAAGTTTTAGAAAGCATCGGGATTGATAGCACATCTCGGGCAGAAAATTTAAGTGTTAATGATTACCTCAAACTTGCAACTATAAAATAGCATATATGCTAGAAAAATACCCAACTCTTAGTTATGCACTAGATAATTCAAGATTCAAAGATATTGACACTCAAATTAATACTGACATTAATCACGGCTTCCCTGGTGCTGGGTTAACTATAGTTAAAGATAATAAGATTATCAAACAAACTGTTTACGGATACCGTCTTAAATACGATAATAGAGGTCTATTAAAAAATACATTTGATTTGATGCAAATGGATACTATGTTTGATCTAGCATCAAATACCAAAATGTATGCTACTGTTTATGCTATTATGCATTTACTTAGTCAAAATAAAATTGATTTAATGTCATCTATTGACAATTATTTACCAGAATTTAAAAATCATTATCAAATTCCCAAAGTAATTAACTTACTTCGTCACGATGTAGGTTATCCGCCCGATATAGATGTATATAAGTATGGAGCTATGCAAAAATATCCACAAATACGCGATATTATTTCTAACATAAAGCCCGAGCGACAAATTGGAGGCACCCCAGTATATAGTGATATTGATTTTATTTTGCTAGGCATGATAATTGAAGCTATCGTAAAAGAACCTCTAGATAAATATGTAGAGACCAATATTTATCAGCCGCTAGGGCTAAAGCATACAGTCTATAATCCACTATTAAAAGGCTTCAACAAATCAAATTTTGCAGCTACTGAAGTTAAAGGTAATACTCGCGGCGATAGCGTAACATTTGCTGATATTAGAACTATTCCGATTCAAGGCGAGGTTCATGACGAAAATGCATATTATGGGCTTGGCGGTGTTGCTGGGCATGCAGGTTTATTTTCAAACCTACATGATATTGCAGTTCTTACCCAGATTATGCTAAACAATGGTGGCTATGGCAATTATCAATTTTGGAGCCCAGAAATTCAGAAACTATTTACCACCCCAAATCAACTAGATAGCTCTTTTGGGCTTGGCTGGAGGCGTTATGGTGATAAAACGCAGTGGTTCACAAAGTATGCTAGTAATCAAGCAATCGGACATAGTGGTTGGACTGGTACTGCTATATTAATTGACCCAGAATATAATTTAGCAATAACCTTACTTACCAATAAAAAGCACTCTGATTGTATAAATGGTGCTTTTATTGGCGATAGTTTTGCAACTGGCAGGTATGCTGAAGTTATCAAATTAATTTATCAAACCATCAACCACAGATATTAACTCAAGAATTATTTATATTAGCTTTTGGTAGCCAAGCTTTTACATTTGATTGAAAGTATTTAAAAATAGTGACATTATTATTTTTTTACCCTAAAATAACTCAATAACCTCAGTTAACCATGATACGTTTACCCTAAGCAAAATCCTCCATCCCTCCGTTTGCGGAGGTAAT
>CAZJFO010000043.1:0-14191 GCA_964545465.1 uncultured Neisseria sp. | reverse complement strand
AATATAACAACCTGAATTACTCATTCAGCAGTTTCCTTTCACTTTAGAATCTAGCTAAAATTAATCGCCTCTTTTTGGTAAGCATTAAATGAAGGTGCTATAAAAACAACCCTTGATTGTGACCATTCAATATCATTCTTACGCAGTGGAATTTTACGAGATTCATTATATTCCAAAACAAAATCAGCTTTATTATTTAGCATTGTTGACAAATAAGCATAACCTTGATCAACTACACTACGACTATCACTGCGTTTATACTCAATAATTACAAAAGAATTCTGCGCCTTATCATACGCCAAAGAATCAATTCTATAATTACCTACTGTAAACTCTGATTTAACTAGCTCAAGTCCAAGCAACGATTCAAGATTTTGCTCACACAAGTTTTGAATATCTTTCTCAAGTTTAAATGGCTTCTCATCAACGTAAGATAGCGACTTATTTTCTAATTTATAAATTGACATTTAATACCTTTTGTGTTGTTAGATTTTTATAATGTATACAGCTTATAAAGATTTGGCATGTTAAGGAGTTAATTTCATATTGTTAGCCTAGCTTAAATATTTCACTATATGAATCAAGATCATCATCAAGCCAATTATTATCATTAACCCCCAGTTTTTCATAGCATAACTCAGATTTTTTACACATTTGATTGAAATCAAAATACTCGGCTAGTTTTCCATTCGCCATATCTGATTTTGAGTATGGAATACCAATGTGATTACCAAGTGCTTCCTCTAATTCTCTTGCAATAAATTTTTTGGTATTAGTTGATTTACTAAACCATAGAGCTACTTCAAAACATGTACTTGAGAAAACTCTTACTAAACGCCCACCTGAATTTTTAATAAATTTATTGGCTGATTCAAGTTGTTTTTTTGTATTGGAGTGTGAATCACGATCAAAAACACAATAAATTGCTTTCCAGACTCTATTTTGAGAATTATTACTACTATCAACCTCAACTAACTGTTTCGCATTACCATGTTTAGCTTTAACCACAGCATATTCATGTTTATCTAGCTTCTGAAGTAAAAAACCAACTTCAGACTAACCCTCACATAAAACCAAATAACGCTCTGTTTGCGTCTTTTTAGTTCCTACTTGTCTCTTAGCCATTTGATTTATCCTTACCAAAGAATAAACCTCTTAAATATGGAATGGCTCCGAAATTTCCTGTCAGATATTTTGCAACCCAATTATCGTTATCTTCTAGATCATCAAAATCAGCTAGAGAATAAAGTTCCGTTGCATGTTTTTCCTCATTCTTCGTGGCAAAGTAAACCTGATCTGGTTCAAAAATACTATTATTAAGTAAAATAGGATTATGTGTAGTAAAAATTATCTGTGCTTTACTATTAGAATTTTGGACAGCTCGTATAATTTCTTCAACTAGTAATGGGTGAAAATGTGTTTCAATTTCATCAATAACAAGAAGACCATTAGTCTGAATAATATGATCTACCAAAGCCAAATAAGTATAAAATTTAATTGTACCATCTGATTCATCTGTTAAAAAATTTAACTCATACTCTTTACCATTGATATTATATTTAGATAATAACTGTCTCACTCCATGGAATACATCTCCAGGTCTTGGATTCTCACTATTAAAAATAACTTTCAAACCCTCAAGATTAACCCCAATACTATTCAATGGTTTTATAACCATCTCATCTTGATTTTTGTCTTTAAAATAGTTGGCAGCATAAGACAAATCTTGTTCAGCAAAAAGTGGTTTCCCTATTACACCATATGGGTTTATCCTTATAAATATCTGAATTATCCCATGTAAAATAGGTTCGAGCTTTTTACAATTATTTTCTACCAATTGACGTAGAAAAAGTCTTCTTTCTGAAGTGGATAACTGTATTTGTGTCAGTAATCCTTCAGCTACCTTAAGCTGTTCACTACTCAAAATAAACTCAGGTTTGGAAATTAAATATTCATAACTATCATCAACAAAATCCCGAATAAAAATTGGAGTATCATCTTCATACAACAACTTTTCAGTATGAATTTTTTTGTCATCATAGCTAAGTGCGTATGTATAAATTTTATCATCAATAGAGAAATCAATACTAATTGAAGTAGGGTTATGGTTCTTAAAAAATGGAGTATAAACAGGAGCTCTATGTTGTTCTGTTGGTTGATTGAGGTCAAATCTTAGTATATCAATTAAAGTAATAAGTGCTTTAATAAGATTGGATTTACCACTAGCATTCGCGCCATAAATTACAGCTGCCTTTCTAATACTTACGCCACTTACTTTTACAGCATTTATTTCGCTATCATCACTTGCTATTAACGATAAAGTTTGTGCCTCGTTATAAGAACGAAAATTCTCTACAGTAATATTTAATAACATTGTATTTCTCTTTGTAATTTTATGTATAGTAATATATTATATATTATTTTATATATCAGCTTAAAGAAACTATTTTAGGGCATGGATCCCAAACTCTTTTTGAAACAGCAATAGGTTTGTGTTTGGGATGACGTGAACTGAAGTTGAAATAGCAATTAGTTCACGTTTAGGGTGACCCATTAACCGTCATCCTCGACCTACTAATTCTGCTGACTAAATGTGAATCGAGGATCCATACACTTGCTCGTCATTCCATCGAAGGATGGAATCCATGCCCTAGTGCACTTAAGGTGACCCATTAACCGTCATCCTCGACCTACTAATTCTGCTGACTAAATGTGAATCGAGGATCCATACACTCACACTAATTACTATCTATCACCCGATGCTATGTGTGTACTCACGCACAGCTTGGTCTATGGCGATAATTTCATCAATCGTTGAATAATCAGTGGTTCCGAAATATTCCATCGCTGACTTAATTAGCTTATAGATATCATAAAATGAGATTTGATGTTCAAGAAACAAACCAACAGCTACTTCGTTAGCTGCGTTTAGTACGGCAGGGCTTGATCTACCATTTTTTAAGGCTTCAAAAGCAAGAGTAAGACATGGAAAACGCTCATAATCAGGTTTTTCAAAGGTTAGAGATGATACGGTGCTAAAATCAAGTTTAGCACTCCCTGAGATTATCCTATCAGGATAAGATAGTGCATAGGCAATAGGTGTCTTCATATCAGGGGTTCCTAGTTGGGCAATTATAGAGCCATCTATATACTCAACCATGGAATGAATAATACTTTGAGGGTGAACTACTACATCAATTTTATCTAGCTCAGTACCAAACAACCAATAGGCCTCAATAACTTCTAGCCCTTTGTTCATAAGAGTACTACTATCTACAGAAATCTTTTTACCCATACTCCAATTTGGATGCTTAACCGCCATTTCAGGAGTTACATTCGCCAAACGTTCTTTCGAGTACTCACGAAATGCCCCACCTGAGGCTGTCAGGATAATTTTATTAATACTGTTTTTATTGGTAGCAAAATCTGGTGGTAATGCTTGAAATATTGCACTATGCTCACTATCTACAGGTATCAAACTAGCCTTTGGATTAGCTTTTAGTGCATCGTTAATTAATCGCCCAGCAGCTACCAAGGACTCTTTATTAGCTAATAAAACCTTTTTACCCGCTAAAATCGCACTATAAGTTGGCATAAGACCATGGCTACCAACAATAGATGACATGACTATATCAACCTCAGGTAGTTGCACTACATATGACAAATCTTCTTTATTAGTTAGGAGTATAGTTGTAAGTTTATTATTTTTTAATTGTGTATCTAGGTACACTGCCTTTGATTTATCTAATAACACTGCATATTTAGGTTTAAACTCTATACACTGTGACACTAATTTATCCGCATCAGTGTTAGCAGTAAGTGCAATAATTTGATATTTATCAAGATTCCGACGAATTACATCTAAAGTACTACAGCCAATACTACCCGTGCTACCTAAAATTACCACTTGAGGCATTTTAGATCATGCCCCAAATCATAGCAAATGCTATAGCTAAAACTGCTATCAAACTATCAATACGATCAAATACCCCACCATGCCCTGGTAAGATACTACCGCTATCTTTAACCCCAGCTGTACGCTTAAGCCATGATTGGAATAAATCACCAAGAATACCTGCAGTGGTTAAAATTAAACCAAATTTAAACACAGCTAGATAATTGTATAACAATACAGTCTCACAAGTATTTTTAATAATTAGTAGATATATTAATACAAATATTAAACCACCAATCGCACCTTCAATAGTTTTTCTCGGGCTAACTTGAGGGGCTAACTTATGACGACCAAATTTACGACCAATAAAATACGCTCCAGTATCAGACACCCAAGCAACTGCCATTATCTCAATTAAACGCCATGGACCTAATAAGTCATATAGTTTAACCGCGGCATAAAATGCTGGAATAAAAATAATCACTGCGAAAAACACAATAACAAATAATGAAAACTTTTTAGGACGGGTAACTAAAACAAATGGCACAATAAAACACCATGTTAGTAATGAAATACTCATTATTAACTGCCCCATATCATAATGAGATGTATATAGCAATAAGGCTAATATTGTTAGTACCACCATAAGCCCAATTTGATTTACCATATCAAATTTATACATTCTAGTCAATTCATAAATACCAACTAAACACAATAGCCAAATAGCCGCAGTAAAGCCGACCTCTGGTAGCTCAAATAAACATATTAGTGACAAAGTAAATAAGACTAATCCAGTAATAACGCGTTCTTTTAACATATCACAATACCCCTTGTATTTGCTCTGATATCATACCAAACCTACGTTCTCGTGAATTAAACCACTTAATTGCAGTGTCCAGTGAATTTTTATTAAAATCTGGCCATAGTTCCTCAGTAAAGTAACATTCACTGTAAGACAACTGCCATAATAGAAAGTTACTAACTCTTGATTCCCCCGATGTCCGTATAAATAAATCAGGGTTAGGATCTGGGTATGACAATAAATATTTGCTAAAATCTTCTTCCGTAATTGGTAAATTCGCATTACTAGCTATAACCTTATTTACAGCTTGAACTATATCGTAAGTGCCACTGTAGTCAATTGCGATATTAAGGTTTAGAGTTGTATTGTTTGAAGTTAATTGCTCAATGGCTTCCATTTGCTCTTTTATAAGTGGAGATACTCTCGTACGATCGCCAATAAAACGTATCTTGACATTTTTATCATGAAGCTTATAAAACTCCTTACTAATTTGTTCAGATAGTAAATTCATTAAAAAAGAAACTTCTTCTTCAGGACGCTTCCAATTATCTCGCCCAAAAGCAAATAAAGTCAAATATTTAACACCTAATACTGAACAATATTCCACAATTTCTTTTACACGGCTCACACCTTTTGCATGTCCCGCTATTCGTGGTAAAAAACGTTTTTTAGCCCAACGACCATTACCATCCATAATTATTGCAATATGTTTAGGGACACTCAAACTCTATACTCCGTATACAACAAATATACTAAACAGTTAACAGCTCTTTTTCTTTATTGAGGGTAGCTTTATCAATTTCAGCGATAAATTTATCAGTAACCTTTTGCACATCATCTTGACCACGTTTTTCTTCGTCTTCAGTAATAAGCTTATCTTTAAGATTTGATTTTAACTCGTTATTAGCATCGCGCCTAATATTACGTATTGCAACTTTAGCATCTTCACCATCAGATTTAACAACCTTGATTAACTCCTTACGGCGTTCTTCGGTCAAAGCAGGCATTGGCACACGAATTACACTACCCTGCGTTGCTGGGTTTAAGCCTAAATCTGAGTCACGAATTGCTTTTTCAACAGCACCAGCTTGTTTTGCTTCCCAAGGCTGCACTGTAATAGTTCTAGCATCAGATGCTGTGATAGTTGCAATTTGATTAAGAGGCATTAAAGAGCCATAATAATCCACCTGTACATGATCTAAAATCCCAGCATGCGCACGCCCAGTTCTAATTTTAGATAAACTAACTTTATAGCTATCAAATGATTTTTGCATTCTAACTTCTGAATCTTTTTGTATTGTCATATGTATAAACCCTCAAAAGAGATTATTATAATATAGTTGAGTATTCCTCTGCATTGCTAAAAACATTCCTACATTCTCTTGTACTGTTTTTCCATCTGTGCTTTTTCTTTATTTAGCTCTTTTTCTTTTTCAACAGCACGCTTATCATACATCTTTTTACCTTTAGCAAGAGCTATTTCTGCCTTAACCTTACCTTTGCTATAATGTAAATTTAATGCAACCAAACTATAACCTTTTTGTTCGACCTTACCAATTAATTTATCAATCTCTTTCTTCTTTAATAGCAGTTTTTTAATTCTTTCAGCATCCGGACTAACATGGGTACTTGCTGATCTTAACGCAGAAATATGACACCCAAGCAGCCACATTTCCCCATCTTTTATTTTTACATAACTATCTTTTAGTTGTACTTTATTTTCACGAATAGCCTTTACTTCCCAGCCCTCTAAAACCATTCCAGCTTCATAGCGCTCTTCAATATAGTAATCAAAAAGAGCCTTTTTATTACTTGCAATTTGCATTATTTTCTCACATAACTTTTACAAATTAATTAAACATAACCATATTTTAGCATAGATATCCCATACCATAGGTACACAAAGTGGTAAAATATCGTGCAATACTTAAGCTTAAGGCAAAAATGATGAATGGTACTGCTACAAATACAAAAATAACTTTTCAAGAAATCATCCAAAAACTCCAACAATTCTGGGCTTCTTCGGGTTGTGTAATCCTACAGCCTTTTGATAAACCAATGGGTGCTGGAACATCTCATACTGCTACTTTTTTAAGAAGTATTGGTCCTGAGCCGTGGTTCGCTGCTTATGTCCAACCATCAAGAAGACCCAAAGATAGTCGTTATGGTGATAGCCCAAACCGCTTACAACACTACTATCAATTTCAAGTAGCTCTAAAACCTTCTCCTGATAATATCCAAGAACTATATCTTGATTCACTTTGTAATCTTGGGGTGGATTTAAAAGTTCATGATATTCGTTTTGTAGAAGACAATTGGGAAAACCCATCTCTTGGAGCTTGGGGTCTTGGATGGGAGGTTTGGCTTGATGGTATGGAGGTTACTCAATTTACATACTTTCAACAAGTTGGCGGACTTGATTGTAAGCCAGTCCTTGGTGAAATAACTTATGGCTTAGAACGCCTAGCAATGTATTTACAAAATGTTGACAATGTGTATGACTTAGTATGGACGCGTAACCTTGATGGTAATGTTGTTACATATGGAGACGTATTTAAACAAAATGAGATCGAGCAATCAAAGTATAACTTTGAATACTCTGATACCGCTTGGCTATTTACTCAGTTTAATCAATTTGAAGAACAAGCACAGCGTATTTTAAATTCTAATCTAGTTCTACCAGGATATGAGTTAATCCTAGATGCTGCACACACATTTAATCTGCTAGATGCTCATGGAGCGATATCTGTAACTGAAAGAGCTGCTTATATTGGACGAATCAGAAATCTAGCTAGGCTTGTTGCTGAGAAATATTACGAATCACGTGAAATACTTGGGTTTCCATTGTTAAAGAGATAACTAAATGAAGTGCTTTTATTGCAATTTCGACGACACTCAGGTTATTGATACCAGGCTTAGTGACGATCGCATGATAGTAAAACGCCGTAGACGTTGTACTAGCTGTGATAAAAGGTTCAACACCCTCGAAAAAGTTGATTTACAAATGCCTGCAGTGGTCAAATCTAATGGGATGCGCGAGGAATACCTAGAGGATAAAATAAGGGGTAGTATTATGCTGGCACTACATAAGCGCCCAGTATCTTTAATCTTAGTAGATGAAGCTATTGATAATATTCGTCAAAAAGTATTAATTATTGGGGATAGAGAAATTCAAAGCCGTTTAATAGGTGATATGGTAATGGCACAACTTGCCAAACTAGATCAAATAGCCTATATTAGATTTGCTTCAGTTTATCGAAGCTTTAAGGACATCACTGATTTCAGTGAAATTATAGAACAAGTAAATAAAATAACTAAATTATAGAAAGAAGTTACATATGTTAAATATCGTACAAAAAGCATACACATTTGATGATGTACTTTTATTACCAAGTTATTCATCGGTATTACCGAAAGACGTAATAACCAAAAGTGCATTAACCACAAATTTACCACTTAATATACCAGTTTTATCCTCAGCAATGGATACTGTTACTGATGCTAAGATGGCTATTGCATTAGCTCAAGAAGGTGGGATTGGAATTATTCACAAAAACATGCGCCCTAAACATCAGGCTGAACGAATTTCCATTGTCAAACGTCACGAATCAGGAATTGTTAAAGATCCTATTTGTATTGATCCCAACTTGACAGTTAGAGAATTATTTCAGATAAAACAGAAACGTAAAATCTCAGGATTTCCAGTAATTGACAACGGTAAACTTGTTGGAATAATAACTAATCGAGACTTACGTTTTGAGAATAATCTAGATCAACCAGTTAAGAACATCATGACCAAAGACTTAGTTACTGTATTAGAAGGTAGCGGAGTTAATGAAGCCCGTGAGTTAATGCATAAGCATAGACTAGAGAGAGTATTAGTTGTAAATAAAGATATGGAACTAAAAGGTTTAATTACTGTTAAAGATTTAACTAAAAACATAACGTTTCCAAATGCTAATAAAAACAAATATGGTCAGCTTTTAGTTGGTGCTGCAGTTGGTGTTGGCGGTGATACTGAAGATCGTATTAAATTACTCGTAGACGCAGGGGTTGATGTAATTGTAGTAGATACTGCACATGGCCACTCACAAGGAGTTATAGAACGCGTTAGATGGATAAAAGCTAGTTACCCCCATATTGATGTAATAGCTGGTAATATTGCAACAGCCGAAGCTGCACTTGCTTTAGCTAAAGCTGGTGCTGATGCAGTAAAAGTTGGTATTGGGCCTGGGTCAATTTGCACTACTCGTATCGTAGCAGGAATTGGGGTACCCCAACTAAGTGCTATTAGTAATGTTGCTAATGCATTACATAATACTGGAATACCCGTAATAGCTGATGGTGGAATCCGTTTTTCAGGTGATATTGCTAAAGCTCTAGCTGCTGGAGCTTCAAGTGTTATGCTTGGTAGTATGTTAGCTGGAACAGATGAAGCACCCGGTGAGATCGAGTTATTTCAAGGGCGTAGCTATAAGACATACCGCGGTATGGGATCTCTTGGAGCAATGAGTAAAGGTTCTGCAGATAGATATTTCCAAGAAGTAACTGATGGTGAAGAAAAGCTAGTACCAGAAGGAATCGAAGGACGTGTACCTCATAAAGGAACTCTTAGCTCAGTAATTCACCAATTAGTTGGAGGACTTAGAGCTTCAATGGGGTATCTAGGAACTCCAACGATTAGTGACATGCATAAAAATGCTAAATTTGTTGAAATATCATCCGCAGGTATTAAAGAGTCTCATGTGCATGATGTACAGATTGTTAAAGAAGCTCCAAATTACAATCTTGGATAATTAACTATTTAGGCAGTAAATAAAATCAATATTTACTGCTTTTTTAATTGTTATGCTACGATTAATTATATCAAAAACATTTAAAATTAGTAAACTAATATGCTACTCAACATTCATAACAACCGCATCGGCACATTCAGTTATTAAATCACTAATTAAAGCAGATTTTATTATCCTTTAATTCCACTAATACAGTTTGCCCAACAGAGTATTTACCTACTAGGATATCTTTAGATAATGGATTTTCAATTTCTTGTTGAATCGCTCGTTTTAGTGGTCTTGCACCATATACGGGGTCAAAACCAACTTCTGCTATATGACTTAATGCTTCTTCACTAATTTGCCAATTGATATCTAATTTTGCTAAGCGTTTGGCTAAAGTAGATAGCTGAATCTTAGCAATTTGCTTAATCTCAACTTTATCTAAGCCATGGAATACTACAATCTCATCAATCCTATTGATAAACTCTGGTTTAAAATAGGATTTTATATCTTCCATAACTACTAATTTGATATCTTCATATGGGCTAGTATTCATTGTCTGAATTTGTGAACTACCTATATTTGAAGTCATAACTATTACCGTATTTTTAAAATCAACCGTACGTCCCTGACCGTCTGTTAAGCGTCCATCATCTAACACCTGCAATAAAATATTAAACACATCAGGATGTGCTTTTTCGATTTCATCAAGTAATATAACACTGTATGGTTTTCTTCTAACCGCCTCAGTTAGATAACCGCCTTCATCATAACCTACGTATCCTGGAGGTGCACCAACTAATCTTGCTATACTATGTTTTTCCATATATTCTGACATATCAATTCTAATTAAATGTTCTTCACTGTCAAATAAGAAATTAGCTAGTGCTTTACATAACTCGGTTTTTCCAACTCCAGTTGGCCCTAAAAATAAAAATGAACCATATGGTTTATCTGGGTCTGACAATCCTGACCTAGAACGCCTAACTGCATCAGAAATAGCAATAACCGCCTCGTTTTGCCCAATAACTCTAGAATGCAAGAAATCTTCCATTTTTATTAACTTATCACGCTCACCTTCTAACATCTTATTAACTGGAATACCAGTACTTCTAGATACTACTTCGGCTATTTCTTCAGCTCCAACTTCAGTTCTTAATAGCTGCAACTCTTTATGGTTACCTTTTTCAGCTTGTTTTAAGCGTGACTCTAACTCTGGTTGGCGACCATATTGAAGCTCAGCTGCCTTTTGCCAATCGCCACTACGTTTATAACCTTCAATTTCATTTTTGATTTTTTCTAACTCATCACGGATACTTTGTGAACCCTGAACTACTGCCTTTTCACTATTCCAGATTTCTTCCAAATCTGCATATTCTTTGCCTAACCTAGCGATTTCATCCTCAATATGTTCAAAACGCTTTTTACTTGCTTCATCTGATTCCCTCCTAACAGCTTCTCTCTCAATTTTAAGCTGAATTAGTCGCCGTTCTAGCTTATCCATAATCTCAGGTTTGGAGTCAATCTCCATCTTAATTCTTGAGGCAGCCTCGTCTATTAGGTCAATTGCCTTATCGGGCAGAAATCTATCAGTTATATAGCGATGAGATAGCTCTGCCGCAGCCACAATTGCTGGATCAGTAATTTCTACTCCATGATGAATTTCATATTTCTCTTGTAACCCGCGTAAAATCGCAATAGTATCTTCAACTGAAGGCTCTTTAACCAATACCTTTTGAAACCTCCTCTCTAGTGCAGGATCTTTTTCGATATTTTTTCTATACTCATCAAGCGTTGTTGCTCCAATACAATGTAACTCCCCCCTAGCGAGTGCTGGTTTTAGCATATTCCCTGCATCCATTGCCCCATCAGCCTTACCCGCTCCAACCAAGGTATGTATTTCGTCAATAAAGATAATAGTGCTGCCCTCGTCTGCTGATAATTCATTTAATACTGATTTTAGACGTTCTTCAAAATCACCACGGTATTTAGCACCTGCTAAAAGTGATGCTAAATCTAAAATAAGTAACCGTTTATTTTTGAGTCCCTCAGGTACTTCACCATTGATAATCCTTTGTGCGAGACCTTCGACAATAGCTGTCTTACCTACACCTGGCTCACCAATTAATACTGGATTATTTTTGGTACGCCTTTGAAGAACCTGTATAGTACGCCTAATTTCATCATCACGCCCAATTACAGGGTCTAACTTCCCAAGTCTTGCTCTTTCAGTCAAGTCTACAGTATACTTCTTTAGTGCCTCTCTTTGACTTTCGGGATTTTGGTTATTTACGCCCTGTCCTCCCCTAATATCCATAATTGCTTTATTTACATCACCAATTTTTACATTGTGTTGTTTTAGGATTTTACCAACTGCAGCTTTATCTTCTATACAAGCTAATAAAAACAACTCTGAAGTAATATATTCATCATTTAACTTCAGAGCAATTTTTTCAGTAACATTGAGTAGATTATTAAGATCTCTTGATACAGTAATTTCGCCACCAGTACCAGACACTTTTGGCAATAGTGAGATTAGATTATTTAGTTCTTGTTTTAGGTTATTAACCATAACTCCTACTTTAGCTAAAACACTAGCTATAGTTGAGTTATCTTCATTTAACATAGCAACTAACAAATGACAAGGCTCTATGTATGCATTGTCATTCTTAAGTGCCAAACCCTGCGCATCAGCTAATGCGGTTTGAAATTTTGTAGTTAATTTATCAAATCTCATTTTTGTTTCTCCTTAGTATACTATACCTTACTTATAATAATATGGGTATTAATCATGAATTTTCAAATATTATCACACAATAGCCCCAAACTCAAGTAAAATAATGTATAAAAATAGCAAAAATATGGCTCAAAGCCTGCTCTTTCGTCATCCCAAACATAAGCATGATGCTAATTTGGAACCCACGACCCAATACCCCCTAGGTCAAGGGAGTATAAGATGAAGTATTACAGATGCTATAGTGACAAATAAAATTCCCCTAGAACGGACAGATGAAAGGTATAACTAAAATGTCAAACAAACTTACTTGTGAACAACTATTCCAAAAAAACAAAATCGTACCTATTGTGGTATTAAACGATCTCGATAAAGCAGTACCTGTAGCACACGCACTATTGGAAGGTGGTATTTCGGTAATGGAAGTTACCTTACGCACCCCAAACGCTCTAGGTATAATAGAAAAACTCACTAAAGAAGTACCTGAAATGATAACTGGTGCCGGCACTATTTTAAATGATGATCACTACCATAAGGCTATAAAACATGGAGCGAGGTTTATTGTATCTCCAGGTCTAACTCCAGACTTGGCTAAAGTATCAAGCCAGTATGATGCACCTTTTTTACCTGGAGCTATTACTCCAACTGAAATCATGCAAGCTTTACTCTATGGTTTTGATTACCTTAAATTTTTCCCCGCTGAAAGTTACAACGGATATGAAGTATTAAAATCTTTATCGTCCCCATATTCAGCGGTTAAATTTTGCCCAACTGGAGGAATTAATATAGATAATGCTCGTAAATATCTAGCTCTACCTAATGTAGTGGGAGTTGGCTGTTCATTTTTAATCAAAGAGGAGTCTGTTGCAAGTGGCAACTATGCCAAAATAACCACCACTGCCAAAGAGACATTATTATCAGTAGGTGTGTTTTAAATTAGTCAATTAATTGCAAGGGTAGATCAAAAAAATTACTCTGAGCTACCCAAAGACTTATACATTGATCCTGATGCTCTAAGGATTTTCTTGGAGCGCTTCGAAGGACCGCTTGATTTACTACTTTATTTGATACGTAAACAAAACCTCGATATCCTAACAATTCCAATAGCTAAAATAACCGACCAATATATTCTATACATAAATGGCATGAAGACCATAAAAATGGATCTTGCTGCTGAATACCTTCTAATGGCAGCAATGCTAATGGCTATTAAATCAAGAATGCTGCTACCTAAACCTGAAAAGCTAGATGATGGCGACGCTACAGCAGACCCAAGACAAGAACTAGTTAATCGCCTTCTTGAATATGAAAAAATCAAAGAAGGAGCGGAGCTAATTGATAATCACCCAAGAGTTGAACGCGATTTTTTATGGTTAAATATTAAAATTGACGAAGTTAGTGATATAATTCCAAATATTGTGGTTACTGATTTAGTACGTGCTTGGAAAAAACTGTTACAAAAAACTCCGGCACCTACTAAACATCAAATTAAACGTGATGAGCTATCAGTTCGAGAGTATATGGCAAATATATTACGCTATTTATCTAAGGTAACTATTGCGTCATTTGAAGAGCTGTTTGAGGATAACTGCATAATAGCAGTAATGGTAGTAAACTTTATTGCCGTACTAGAGCTTATCAAAGAAGGACTACTTGGAATAGAGACTAGTGATAACTCATATATTAGAATTAGGTTATTATGAATACATCAAGCTTGCAATTAGACCATGTAAGTAAAGTAATTGAAGCGTGTTTATTAACGGCAAATACCCCAATTACATCAATACAGTTAGTTGAATTATTTGATAATCAAATCAATGAATCTGAAATTAAAAAAATTATTACTACTCTTACAGAAAAATATACAAATTCTGCTATCGAGCTGATAACTACTACCAATGGGTATCGCTTTCGTTCCCAACACCAATTTCAACATTATATTAATAAATTAAATCAACTAAAACCACCTAAATACTCAAGAA
>CAZJFO010000042.1:10750-14688 GCA_964545465.1 uncultured Neisseria sp. | reverse complement strand
TAGAACTGTTGGTGCTGGCGTTGTTTCTAAAATTATGGCTTAAGGTAGGAATAATATGCAACAAAAACAAAATATTCGTATTCGCCTAAAAGGTTACGATTACGTATTAACTGACAAATCTGCTCAAGAGATTGTTGAAACTGCGAAACGTACTGGTGCTATGGTTAAAGGTCCGATTCCATTACCTACCAAAAAAGAGCGTTTTGACTTGTTACGTTCACCACACGTGAACAAAACATCTCGTGATCAGTTAGAAATCAGAACTCATTTACGTTTGATGGAAATTGTTGAGCCATCTGATCGTACAATTGATGCACTTATGAAACTTGATTTACCAGCTGGGGTTGATGTAGAAATCAAACTTAAGTAGTAGTACTAATGTATAAAAAAGGATGCCTCTATAGCCATCCTTTTTTATATGATTCAATGGTATGCTTTAGGAAATTTGAACGATGTCTTTGATAAAACTATCCCCGTATCATGAGATATTTTATAATGAATGGAAATTAAATCCCTCATCGAGCCAGTATAATATAGTTTTTGATCAAACTATATCGTCTACATTAAATATTTCACGACTACGAGACGCACTAGTGCGTTTTATTGGTGATTATTTACTTGTTAATAGTCATGTGCAATTAATTAATACTGAGCCGCACTGGGTAACTAATCACCAAATTAACCAATTGGAATATTTTGCAACCATTCAATCCGATTCTGACTTATTTAAATACGTTAGCCAACCATTTGAGTTAGAGTCACAACCGCTATATCGTTTTGCAGTGTTTAGGCAAGTTGATGGAAATTATCGTTTTATTTCAGTATTTCACCATTTGATTATAGATGGTTCTTCTTTTAACCAATGTATTGACGAAATTTCACAATATTATAATGATGAAACATATAAAGTACAATCAAACTTTGATATCCAAGCACAAGATATTATTTCAACAACTACAGTATTAAACACGCGGTTGAAACAAACTCAAGATGAATCTAAAATCTTTTGGGAAAGTTTATTAGAATGTAGTGAGTCGGTGGACTTAAGATTTTTAAAAGCATCCAGTAAACTGGATAGAGGCTTGCAAATTAATCCAGTCCAAGAAATCCGCTTTAACTTTGCTGATAAAGATTTAACGCGATTGTTAGTAACTGCTCGTAAATACGGAATTACACCTTATTTATATAGTAAATGTATTTTTATGTTACTGTTGTATAAGTATACTGCTCAGGAGGAATTTTCTTTTGCTTATCCAGTTGCAATTAAAGAACATTTTGGTTTGGTTTATGGTGCTGGAGTTAATACCTGTATTTTTCCATGTACTGTTACACCAAATACTCCAATCTTAACTCTAATCGAATATACTAAAGATATTACACTAAAATGCAAAGATAAACAATATAGCTATCGGAACTACCTAATTAACCAGTTAATGGGACATCACAATAAAGATTTTTTAGATGTCTCTTTTATTCAGACTAATTTAAAGGGTTATAAATTCACCTTTAATAATGCACAAGTATTAACCATCAATGCTGAATTTAATGTGGATTTACCGAATAGATTAGTGTTTGAACAGGAACTTTCTTCCGGTGTACTAAATTTCAGGGTTCGCTATGACTCTAGCCTAATTGATAAGAATATTCTTAGTCAATTTGTTAGGCATTATCAAACATTGTTTTTAGACATATTAGCTGATTTAGAACAAGAAAAAACCACTAAGTTAGTTTCACAATATCCAGTTTTAACTAATATTGAATACCAAACCATTGTTTATGAATGGAACCAAACTGATCAAATATATCCAGAACATAAAACTATTAATAAGTTATTTGAAGAGCAGGTTGAGCGTACGCCTGACAATATCGCATTAGTACATGAAGATATTAAGCTTACATATAAACAACTCAATGAGAGGTCAAATCAGTTAGCACATTATTTAAGAAATAATTATGACATTAAGGGCGATGATTTAATCGCTTTATGCCTTACACGTAATGAATATATGTTAATTGCGATACTTGCAGTACTAAAATCTGGTGCTGCTTATGTACCTATAGACACTGAATGCCCACCTGAACGATTTAAGTTTATATTACAAGATACCCAGAGTAAAATTATATTAACCAACGAACAGCTTCAGGATAAACTCCCCATAAACGTATCTAGAAGTAAGATAAATTTGGTATTCATTGCAATTGATGCAGATACTATGCAAACAAAATTAAACAAGCAGTCAATTGAAAATCCATATATTAATATAACTAGTCACAACTTAGCTTATGTAATATATACTAGTGGGACAACAGGTGTACCTAAAGGTGTTATGATTGAGCATGCCGAACTAAGTGGGTTTTCTATAGACAATAGTTATTTGCAAATTAGTAGTGTGAATTCTGTCTTGGGTTATTCTAGTTATGTGTTTGATGGCAGTATATTTGATTTCTTTCCAACTTTAATAAATGGAGCAAGACTAATTCTTGTGAACAAACAAGATATATTGAATCCAGCTAAATTAAGTTATTTAATAAAAAATAATGCAATTGATATCTTGTTTGTTACGACGGCGATATTTTCTCATTATTCAGCACTTCTTTATGATAATCCCTTAAATGATTTGAAATATTTATTATTTGGTGGAGAACAAACAAACTTAGTAGATATAAAACAATTTTTCTCCTACAATACTACTACTAAACTAATACATGTGTATGGACCAACAGAAAATATAACTTTTGCAACTTTTTATTATTTTGACAGATGTAATGTAACTGTATTAATTGGAAAAAGACTTAGGAGTAAGAAATTATATTTGTTAGATGATAAATTGAAAGCATTGCCAGTGGGTGCGGTAGGGGAATTGTACATTGGTGGAATTGGGGTAGCTCGTGGATATTTAAATAAAGCCGAATTAACACAAGAACGATTTATAGCTAATCCATTTCAAACCGAACTTGAAAAATCACACAATAAAAATGCATGGTTATATAAAACTGGTGATTTAGTCCGTTACTTGTCAGATGGCAATATTGAGTATATTGGACGTACTGATTTTCAGGTGAAAATTAATGGATATCGCATTGAGTTAGGTGAGATAGAGAGTGCAATTATGGATTATTCAGCAATAAAATCTACTGTGGTGATATTGCATGAATATATATCAGATAATGCAGAAGCAACTATCAATAAATTGCTAGTTGCATATTATGTTGCAGATACTCCATTAGATGCCCCAATACTACGTAAATATTTAGCTAATAAATTACCTAGTTATATGCTGCCACAAATATTTATACATATAAATAGTATACCGTTAACAGTCAATGGCAAATTAGATAAAAAATCCTTACCACCGCCCAACTATGTAAATTTGGAAAATAATACTATTCTACCACGTACTAGTAAAGAACAAATTATTTGTGAAACTTTTGCCTCGATTTTAAATCTGCATAATCGACAATTTGGTATTGATGATGATTTTTTTGAGTACGGAGGTACTTCTATTCTAGCTATTCGCTTAGCTACTCGATTACAAGAGCATCTGATAATAAATGTTGCTGATATTTTTAAATATCGTACTCCTCGGTTACTCGCTGAAAAATTATCTATAAGCCTACATTCAGTAGGTGAAAAACTCAATTTAATAAAAAGTTTGTACCAGAACTTTAGTCCTCAACTTAAGCAAAATAATCAAGAATATCTTAAAGATATTGATAAATATTTGCAAGATGCTAACCAATTAAGATTTAAGAATTTTACGTTTAAACCAATTAAAAATGTGCTATTAACTGGAACCCCAGGGTTTTTAGGCTGTAATTTGTTGTATGAATTATTACAATCAACTAATTATAATGTGTTTTTATTGGTGCGTGGTGACTCAGAGCAAACTGTGTATGATAGAGTAAGAAAGCAATTCCAACTTTATTTTGGTGATGAA
>CAZJFO010000042.1:3889-10740 GCA_964545465.1 uncultured Neisseria sp. | reverse complement strand
TGTGGGGCATTAGATCAAAACGATCTTGGTTTAACCACAAATGTCTATGAAAATCTAATCAAACAAATAGATAGTGTAATCCATGCTGCCGCCTTGATCAAACATTATGGCAATTATGATGAGTTTTATGCTCATAATGTCCAAGCAACAATTAATTTATTGGAATTTACAGGGCAAACTAGATTAAAGGATTTTCATTATATATCAACCTATTCAGTATTGCAGTGTACTCATAATGCCAAATCAGATAAATCAATTTATACTGAAGAAGATCTCCCTAGTGATAATAGTACTTGTGATAACGTCTATGCGTATACTAAATTACTTGGTGAGCATCAAGTAATTAAATATCGTCAATTTGGGTTAAATGCGAATATCTATCGTGTTGGTAATCTAGCCTATATAGCAAAAAATTATCAATTGCCAAATAATGTTGAGGAGAATGCTTTTTTTAATACCTTGCTATATATAACACAGACAGGCAAGATTGCTAAAGAAATTAGCCAATTTGAGATGTCTCAGGTTGATAATACAGCAAATGCAATTGTTAAATTATTTGACAGATCTGAATTAAATAATAGTATTTATCATATATTTAATCCGCATAAATTTGACCTAACTCAAGCTAATATTAAGCAACTAAATATCCAGCAAGTAACGCTGGAGGATTTTATTGGAGATATAAAGCGAGATTTGGATAGTAATGAACTTGCCTTAAAGTTTGTTTTAAGGCAAGGCTGGCTTTTAAGTGTTGAAGATATACAGAGTAACCTACATCTAAATATTCTGCAAACAAAAACCCAGCATATATTAAAACAACTTGGTTTTGTATGGGATTTTATTACTACTGAGGAATTTGATTTTTATGCTAAAACTCTAGTCGTAAATGGCTGATGATTATTTTAGCTTGTATAATTGAGTTTGTATGGTAAAATTTCACTTGGTATAATTTGTGAAGTTATTGCGTTACTTTTACAATTGTACTACACAAAAGCTTAAAAATAAATTTTATTTATTAAACTGGAGGTTATGACATGTCGGAACAAGCACAAATATTTAAATATTTAGAATCTATTTCTGAAGTAATACCGTGTCCATTTTATTGGATAAATGCAGGCGGTAAATTTGTTGGTATAAATAGTTTGTGTGTAATAGCCACAGGCTCCCTAAGTAAAGAATATATTATTGGCAAAACTGTGCATGAATTATATCAAAATCAAGAAATTGCGGATAAATTACAACATGACATTGATAAAATAATAAAAACCGGTGAGATATCACGGCTGGAAGATGAAATTGTTGATGTTAGTACTGGTAAGGCTCGCTACTATATGGCAACCCGTGCTCCACTTCGTGATTCAGCTAACAATATTATCGGGGTAGTGGGTACCTCAACTGAAATAACTGCGGAAAAAGAGGCAGAAGAGTTAAGAATTAAAAATAAGCAACATGAATTAGAAAACCAGTTATTACAATTAGAAAATGAAAAATACCAGATCGAGAAAAAAGCACAGGAAAAACTTATTCAGTTTGTTGATAATATTTCAAATATGATTCAAAGATTTAAGCTTGATACAGTGAATAAAAAATTGGGGCTAACTAATAATTCAATTGCTAAGAGTGAGAAAGTTACATTAACCAGAAGAGAAGAGCAGGTATTATATTTTATTGCTATGGGAAAATCTCCAAAAGAAATTGCAACAATTTTAGGAAAGTTTGAAAATAAAATTATATCTGATGCAACTATAGGCGGCATGATTAATAAACAATTATACCCTAAACTTGGAGTTGCAAGTTATGGTCAGTTAGTTGATAAAGCTACGAGTTTGGGGCTAATTCATTTTATACCAGATAGTCTAAAAGACTTCTTTATGGTTTAATCTCATGTAGGTTAAACCATTGTAGCTGAGTAGTTTATTGTTAGATAGATTTTTTACAAAATTTAAAAACTCGAAATCAGAAAGTCAGTATCTGTGCTTATATATTAATTTCAGTTTTTATAACATACTTTTTGGGTTCTTTAATATAATAGCAAAGAACTATACACAATAAAGTTCCAAGAGGTATTATGGCTAATGAAAACCTATAATTAGCTGAAGTTGATAAATGAAATATATTACTTTGAAGTAATGTGGCTATCAATATCTGGAAGATTGGAGCACCCGCCATTAATACCATATTAGTAAAGGCTAAGGCAGTACCACTAAGCTTAGGATCAACAGAGTCTTTAACTATGGTGAAGGCTTGAAGATAGCCAGAACAAAATAAGCCTGATAGAAATAGCATGCTAAACATCATTGTTTTATTTAGTCCAGGGACGATAATAATAAAAAAATTAACTATACTAATTCCTATTGCTGAGATAAGCATTATTTTTAGATGATTACCATAAATCTTTGATAAGAATCCCCAAATTGGAGCGCCAAATCCAAGACCGATAAATACGATTGACACCATACTTGCAGCTAATTCTGGAGCGTAATGATAAGTATTAGTTAAAAAGCTTACCCCCCAAAGGGAAGTGAAGGCGTTAAAGATAGAAAATGCAAAAAATCCATATATGCTACATAGTACTACTTGTTTATTTAGAGTTAGTGATTTAATTTGTAACAAGGTATCTATTAATGGAACAATATTAGGTTGCCGTGGTTTGTCATGAAGATATGATTTAATCGCTATAGCTAAAAAAACTGCGAACACTCCACATATAAACATAGATGTACGCCATGAGTTAGTTTTTAAAAAAAATCCAAGGGCAATGATACCAAATGTTATACTAATCATAGAAATGGTTTCACCAATTCCAAGTATGAAGGTAAATTTATTTGCTTTAAAGTTATCTAAAACTACTTTTAGCATTCCAATATAACCAAATGAAGCTCCAGTGCCCATTAAAAATCGGGCAAACATTGCGATAGCATAATGATGTGCAAGAGCTAACAAAATACATCCTATAGCAAGTAATATAGCTGCTATAAATAAAATCTTCTTGGTTTTGAATCTATCGTACAATACACCAACAGGTATTTGCATTAATACATAAGTATAAAAGAACGCTGCTGATAGATTGCTAACATGAAGTGTGCTTAAATTGAAATCTCTTGCCCAATATTCATTCATTAGGCTGCTTGAGTTTTGGAGGAAAAATTGAAATACTACAAATGACGTAGCAATTAGCCATGATACGTAAGGGTTAGTTGATTGTTCGGTGTGGTTTTTTGACATTTAGTGTGCCTCATCCCAATTATCCGCAATTTTTATATCAACTGTCATCTTAACTCTAAGTGTAACAGTATTAGTCATCAGACGCGGAATATTATCTGTTATTATATCAATTTCATCAAGTGGTGCATCAAAGATAAGCTCATCATGTACTTGTAGAACCATTTTAGTTTTGAGGTGATTTTTTTTAATCCACTCATTTATCGCCACCATAGCAAACTTTATAATATCTGCGGAGGTACCTTGCATCGGTGCATTTAGTGCTACACGCTCCTCTGCCTCTCTTATAACTCTATTAGCAGAGCTTATATTGGATAGATGGATTTTACGCCCAAATACTGTTTCTACGTAACCATTTTCGTGGGCAAAATTTATTAAGCCATCCATACAGTCTTTGATTTTTGGAAATTTAGCAAAATAGGTGTCGATATATAGTTTGGCAGTTGCTCTATCAATTCTTAAGTCTTCTGCAAGACCAAATACTGTTTTACCGTAAAGTAAGCTGAAGTTAATAGTTTTGGCATAGCGGCGTTCATCTTTAGTAACATCATGTATAGGTTTATGGAAAATCTCACTAGCTGTAATACTGTGAATATCCTGATTATCATTAAATGCTTTAATTAGATTAGCATCATTAGATAAATGAGCCAAAATTCGTAATTCAATTTGAGAGTAATCGGCACAGATTAATTTATTATTCGTATTAGCAATAAAACATTGTCTAATTCTACGCCCCCAGTTGTTTTTAACTGGTATATTTTGTAGATTTGGATCCCTTGAAGATAAGCGTCCACTAGCTACAAATGCTTGATCAAATGTAGTATGCACTCGAGCATGAATGTCAGCTAACGCAGGTAGTTTGGACACATAAGTATTTAGCAGTTTGGTGAGCGTGCGGTATTCAAGCATATACTTAGCTATTGCTACGTTTTGTTCTGATAAAGCAGTTAGAGTATCTTCATCAGTTGAGTACCCATTGGTATTTTTTTTAATACCTGTTGTGGGTAACTTAAGTTGATTAAATAATATGTCTTGTAATTGTTTGGTAGAGTTGATGTTAAATACACAACCTACTTCTTTATATATTTTATCTTCTAATTCTGCTATTCCAGAGCTCAATTCTTGCTCTAATAGTTTAAATTTAGCTATATCAAGTTTAATGCCATTGGTTTCAATCTCAACTAAAATCTTTGCAAGTGGTAATTCAACTTCGAGGTAGAGTTTTAGTTCTGCTATTGTCATTTCTGATCTGATTTTAGCTTCTAAGTTGATAAGATTATTAACTATTATTTCTATGTTGCGATCTGCTTGTTCATCATTATGCCATTGCGAATCTTTAGCAAGTTTAGTGTTAATAACTGGTAATTCAGTGACTTCTAATTTAAGATATTCGTTATAAATGCTAGATATTGTATGCTTTTGTTTTGAGTTTTTTATATAATGAGCAAGTGTTAGATCACCTTTTAGATTATTTATGGTAAATCCACATTTTGCTAAAAGTTGTAGTGTTTCTTTGGCGTTGGGTAATATCTTGTCTACGTTACTATTTAGTAATTGTTGTATTAATGGTAAATAATCATTATTTGTAGCTCTGTTATCAAATAAGTCGTCATGGCTTTGGGTTATTGTGATTTTGTATGATTTGTTCTTATTTGCAATTGCAACAGTCTTGATGCTTTTGGGGGCTGGGTAATTATCACCTAAAATTAATAGAGCAATAGAGCTATCAGATTTTATTAACTCATCTACTAGAGCTGCTAAAGCTCTTTGCGATTTTATTTCAATAAATGGTTGCGTCTGCATTTTAAGCATTGAGTAAGTGTCTTGGGTTTGCAGTTTTACTACGGATATGTCACTAAATTCTTGGGTCAGCCATGTCTTAAAGCCAAGATCGGTATAAAATTTATGTAGGATATCAGTATCAGGTTTGCTACATATTAATTCACTGATATCATTAATATGATTGTCAGGATGAAGTTTTATACTAGTATCAATAGTAACTAGTTTTTTAGCAGTAGAAAGCCAAGGTATGGTATTTCGGAGGTTTTCACCAACAACACCAGTTATAGAATTTGCATTAAGTATTATATTATCCAGTGTTTGGTATTCTGTTAGCCATTTGACAGCGGTTTTGGGGCCGCATTTTTCAACCCCAGGAATATTATCAACTTTATCCCCCACAAGAGATAAATAGTCAATAATTTGTTCTGGCTTAACTCCGAATTTATTAATAACCCCATTAATGTCAAGAGTTTCATTATTCATGGTGTTAATTAAAGTAATATCATCATCTACCAACTGTGCAAAATCTTTATCACCAGTAGCAATTAATACTTTTTTACCTGATTTTTTACCAAGTATGGCAAGACTACCAATAATATCATCCGCTTCGATACCAGATTGGATAATAACAGGTATTCCCATAGCTTTAATTATGCCGTAGATATCTTGTAATTGGCTGATTAAATCACTGGGGGTTTCAGTTCTGGTGGCTTTATATTCAGGATGGATTTCATCACGAAATGTTTTACCTGGAGCGTCAAATACACATGCCCAATGAGGTGTGGTGTATTTTTTTTGCATTAGTTTTAACATGTTGATAACACCACGGGTTGCACCTGTTGGTTTACCACTTGGCGATGTTAGTGGTGGCATTGCATGAAATGCGCGATATACAAATGACGAGCCATCAACTATTAAAATTGTATCTTCCACTAACATTATCCCAAACAAAAACATAATACTGTTTCAACAAGAGTTTGGGGTCCATGTTCTAAACGTCAAAGCAAGTGCATGGTTCCCAGCCTTCGCGTTGATGACGGAGTTTATTTATTTAAATCTTCTTGTTGTATTCCAGCTACCAACCATTTACCCGAACTAGTTAAGCTAGTTTTTACAAAATTCCAAGTTTCAGCGAATGGGTGACTTGGCTGTTCTGGTTCATCACTTACCATGCCGAAAAATTTTACTGATGCAACAAGTTGATCATTAACAATTTCAGAGCTTAATAGTTGACAATCAAGATTAGAAAAATCCGCTACAAAATTATTTTCTGAAACACTAGACTTTATTTCTTGGTATAAACCATCAGTCATATATTTCTTAATTTCACCAACATTTTCTTGATTATTCATGCTTTGAATGTGTAAGAACATTCCTTTTACTTGGCGTAAAAAATACATTGCTTCAACACCGTCAGGCATTTTATCCATCAAATTTGTAGGATTAGGTGCGGGTTTAAAGCCAAATGATTTAGGAGGGGGGTTGGTGCTAAATGCTGTATTAGTCCTATTCATTGTTTGATTATTAAAATTATCTGAACCATTCATACCGTTAGAGCTGCCAAAAAACCCTGGATTTGCTTTGCTTTTACGAAATAGAATAAGTCCTAAGCATAATAAAACTGCTAAAATCCCAATCATACCCCAAGGGATATTGCTACTTCCAACTTCATTAGGAGCCGCACTTTGAGTGCCACTTGCATTCATTGTGTTGTTATTACTATTGCGACCAAGCATGTAACCACCAGCTGCACCAGCGGCAGCTCCAAGCATTGCGGCAGTTCCAGCACCCATTCCAGGTCTGGGGCTTTGTTGGTATTGCTGAGTCGGCTGTTGGTATGAGTTGTT
>CAZJFO010000042.1:0-3879 GCA_964545465.1 uncultured Neisseria sp. | reverse complement strand
CATACCATAACTTTTTCCACCACCAAATCTTGCAGCAAATGCACTTTGTGACAATATTAAACTGCAACTTACTAATATAAGCACGCATTTATTGAGTTTCATTATATTTCCATAAAAAAGTAATTTATAACAACTGATATTATAGCACAGTTTTTTGGTTGTAGTGTCGCTCAATGCTATATAATGTATGATTAATAATGCAAACGAAAGGTTTTTATAAATTATGTTAGAACGTAGTCACCTTGGTGTTAAGTCAGTATATGTAAATAATTACACTCCTGAGTTGTTATATCCAATACCAAGATCATTAAAGCGGAATGACTTAGGAATTAGTGGAGATGAGTTTTGTGGTGTTGATGTTTGGAATCATTATGAACTATCATGGCTCAATGTTGGTGGTAAACCATCAGTTGCAATTGGTGAGATTATTTATTCAGCAAGTTCACCTAATATTATAGAATCAAAATCGATGAAGCTATACTTTAATAGCTTTAATGGCACGGTATTTGAAAATAGCCAACAGATTATTGATACTATAATAAGAGATTTAAGTAATGCTGTTGGATGCAAGGTTACTTTTAATCTGATTCCTCTTGATGGCGATAATCATTTTACTAAATTCTCAGGTCTTTGCTTAGATCGTCTCAACGTTGTTTGTAATACTTACAAACCCTCTCCAGAATATTTAAAGGTTTCGGATATAGTGGTTGAAGAAGAATTATATAGTAATTTACTTAAATCTAATTGCTTAGTAACATCTCAGCCTGATTGGGGCAGTGTTTATATTAAGTATAGAGGGTTACAAATTAGTCATGAGGGGTTGCTAAAATATATTGTATCATTACGCGAACATAATGAGTTTCATGAACAATGTGTTGAGAGAATATTTCATGATATCATGAAATATTGTGAACCAACTTCTTTGACAGTATATGCACGTTATACTAGGCGTGGTGGGATTGATATTAACCCATTTCGTACTACAAATAAGAGTTTTATAATTCCAAGTAATAATCGTTTAGTTAGACAGTAAGGTTTATTGATATGAAAGCAGTATTAATTTTATCAGGTGGTTTAGATAGTTCGACTTTAGCCTATTGGTTGAAAGCTAATGGCTATAATGAGATTATATGTATAACATTTGATTATGGACAAAAGCAAATTATAGAATTACAGTATGCAAAGGGAATTGCCAATAAAATTACGGCGGAACATCGTGTAATTGATATGTCCTTTATCAAGGGCTTTTTATCTAAGTCAAATTCGAGTCTTACTAATTCTGCAATTATAGTTCCACATGGTGAGTATACCAAAGAAAATATGCAATCAACAGTAGTACCTAATCGCAATTCAATGATGTTAACAATCGCATGGACGATAGCTTGTGTTGAAAAAGCCAATTCTGTTGTTTATGGTGCTCATGGTGGTGATCATTATCTCTATCCAGATACCAGACCGCAATATTTTGAAGCAATTAATAAATCCCTCCGTATGGGGACTGATGGATGCAGAGAAGACGATTTAAATTTGTTAGCTCCATTTATTAACTGGCATAAAACAGATATTGTCAAAGAGGGGTATAGGCTTAATGTACCATTCGAAGAAACATGGACTTGCTATGAGGGAGGGCAATACCACTGTGGTTTATGTGGGGCGTGTATTGGGCGTAAGCAAGCCTTTATTGATGCCAATATTCCTGACCCTACAGTTTATAAGAGTTAGAGTATGACAAAGTTTAGCGTAATTAGAAAACATGAGATTCATTGTGGTCACCGTGTTTATGGGCATAGTGGAAAATGCCAATTCTTACATGGGCATTCTTATGTATTTCACTTTTATTGTACGAGTAATGTTTTGAATAATCTGGGAATGGTTGTTGATTTTGGTATAATTAAAACTACCCTTTGCCAATGGCTAGAAGATAACTATGATCACCATATGCTTTTATGGGAACAAGATCCATATGCGAAAGAAATAGCTAAAATTGATCCATCAGTCGTTATCGTACCATATAACCCTACAGCAGAAAATATAGCAAATCATATATTAAATGTAGTTGCACCATTGTTGTTAAAAAATACAGCAGTTAAATTATCCAAAGTAGTGCTAGAAGAAACCTCCAAATGTATTGCTACTTGTGAGTTAGATTAATATGTATCCTGTTAATGAAATATTTGCAACTCTTCAAGGTGAGGCTACTTTTACTGGAATGCCTAGTGTATTTATTAGACTTCAGGGGTGTAATGTTGGTTGTCCATGGTGTGATACTAAGCATACTTGGGCGTTAGACAAAAGCCATCAAACTGATTTTAAATTGATGCTTTCTAAGATTGAGGATAAAAACTCGTGGTCAAATCTTAGTGTCAAGCAAATTATTGAATTTATAGAAACCAATTATCCTCAAATTAAACATGTGGTGATTACTGGTGGCGAACCTGCTATGTATAATTTGGTGCCGTTGTTGTTAGCTCTTGAGGGGTTGGGTAAAGACATTCAAGTTGAAACTAGTGGTACAGAGGCTTTTAAAATTACCAAAGATACTTGGGTGTCACTATCTCCCAAAATTGATATGCCAGGGGGTAGGGTAGTGCTTTATGAGTGTGTGGCTCGTGCTAGTGAAATAAAAATGCCAATTGGCAAAATGTCAGATATAGAGAAGCTGAAGTTTTTTATTAAAGGATACGGAGTTAATGAAAATATACCAATATGGCTTCAGCCAATATCACAAAACCATAGTGCCACAAAGCTATGTATTGAACAAGCATTATTAAATAATTGGCGCTTGAGTTTACAAACGCACAAGGTTCTTAATATTCGCTAGTTAGATTTTAAAAGCATATCATAAATGGTTTGTTTTAATTGATGATCAGAATTAAACCTTCCACCAAACTCAACCGTGATGTTTTTGGTACTACCATCACGTACTCCGCGAATCGCTATACAGGAGTGCTTTGCAGTAATTCCGATTGCGATATCTTCGGTTTCTAGTATTTCTTGTAAGGCAAAAAATATTTGTCGAGTAACTCGCTCTTGAACCTGAGGGCGTTTAGCGAAGAAATCTACAATACGGTTTAGTTTACTAAGTCCAATTATCTTATCTTTTGGAATATAAGCTAAATATGCAGATCCTGAGATTGTAACTAGATGATGTTCACAAGTAGAGTTAAAGGAAATTGATTGAGAAAATAAAGGACTAGTATATTTATAGTCGTTGGGGTTGGTTGTCATTTTGGGGAAGTTATTATAATCTAGCCCGTAGAATAATTCATTAACAAAAAATTTTGCGGCGCGTTTTGGGGTGTTGGCGATTGACTTATCGTTCAAGTCAAGACCGATGCTTTGAAGTAAGTCGTGTACTTTGTCTTTAATCTCATCAAGCCTATCATCTGTTATCTGACTAAAAATTGCAGGGCTTTCAATTTTTTTGTCGAGTAATAATTGGTGGATTTTTTTACCTAGTTCAGGGTCTTTAGAATACATTTATTTGTCCTATAAAATTGCATAGTTCTTTTAAGCATATCACTGTGGTTGTTCACTGGTTTTAGTAGTGGATGATTATGTCTAAGCAAATATTTTACCACTTTTGGCATGCTGATGCCTAATTAAACAAGCCCTAACCCCCAAGACATACCTGAATTTGGATACCTTTACTTAAGGCAACAAATTAGCGTTGTTAACTAGGGTTTTGTAATATCCGTTGTATATTTCTGGTGATTTAGCTTATGAAGTCGGCATTGTTTTCGACTCATTAAGAGCAAAATGCATATGGGTTCGAAGATTCATGAATCCTGAATGCATTTCGTTGCAAATGCTTGTTGTAAATAATTGTTGGCGGAGCGGACGGGACTCGAACCCGCGACCCCCGGCGTGACAGGCCGG
>CAZJFO010000041.1:0-14848 GCA_964545465.1 uncultured Neisseria sp. | reverse complement strand
AACTCGTACTTTTTCAATAAAAGTTTTCACTACTGGAATAGCAACGTCAGCCTCAAGTAGTGCAATTCTTACCTCACGTAATGCCTCTTCTATATTTGACTCAGTCAACCTTGCATTACCAGATAAAGTTTTTACTATTCCCGATAGTTTTGTAGATAAATTCTCTAACATATCTTTCTTTCTCTATACAAACTCTAGTGCAGTTGCACTGTTAGGTCATGTCCTTAGTTCGCTTGGGAGAGCAAATATCATATGCTCCTCCACCGTAGTTAAATTTTCTATAGTATTAAATCCATATTGTTTTAGCTTAGCTATCACGCCCTCAACAAGCACTTCAGGAGCTGAAGCCCCAGCAGTAACACCAACTGATTTAACCCCTTCTAACCAATCTTTATTAATCTCAATTGCAAAGTCAATCAAATACGATTTAACACCTAAATTTTCAGATAGCTCTTTGAGGCGATTTGAATTTGAACTATTTTTACTCCCAATAACTATCAAAATCTCACATACTTCTGCCATCTTTTTAACTGCATCTTGGCGATTCTGTGTGGCATAACAGATATCTTCATTTTTGGGTAAGCGTAAATTCGGAAAAAATTCTTTTAATCGTGAAATAATTGATTTGGTTTCATCAACTGATAATGTAGTTTGAGTAACCACAGCAATTTTTTCTTTGTTTTTTGGAATATCAAGTAAAGGAATATCAGCCTCAGTTTCAATTAGATATATTCCACTATTAATTTGCCCCATAGTCCCCTCTACTTCAGGATGTCCACGATGACCTATCATAACAATAGTATACCCCTGACGATGAAGATTTTTTATTTCTACATGCACTTTACTTACCAAAGGACACGTTGCATCAAAAATCATATTGAGATTTTTTTCTGCAGCAGCAGTTCTAACTGATAATGGAACGCCATGTGCAGAATAAATTAAAATACTATTTTCAGGAACATCTTTTATCTCTTCAATGAAGATAGCTCCACGATTTTTAAGGTCATCAACTACGTATTTGTTATGAACAACTTCATGACGAACATAAATAGGTGCACCATATTTCAGTAAAGCCTTATCGACTATAGCTATTGCACGATCAACACCAGCACAAAAACCACGAGGAGTTGCTAAAATAATTTTTTTGTCCATAGCTATTGATTATTTTTATTAAAAAACATACTTTCAATTATTAATACGGTAACCCCAATAGTAATAAAGCTATCAGCAATATTAAATGCTGGCCAATGATGAACTCCGTAGTGCCAATCAATAAAATCAGTTACGTGACCAAAAATTACGCGATCAACTAGATTACCAACCGCACCACCTAAAATAAAACTAACTGACATTCCAGTTGTAATAGAATACTTTTTGTTTAAGATAAAAAACACTATTGCAACCGCTACAACTGTAGCCACAACTCCAAAGAAAACTCTCTGCCAACCTCCTTGACCAGCAAACAAACTAAATGCCGCACCACTATTATATGCCAAGGTCCAATTCCATAAAGGCATCACATATTTTTGAGAAAATATCTCTAAACTATTTCTAGCAACCAGTTTTGTACTTTGGTCAATAAAGATTATTATCAAGGAAATTAATAATAATCCAAATCTAGTTTTTAATGATACCCCATGTATATTTTTTTTCATATAAACCCATTCAAATAAATTTAGGCAAACGTTCTAACTTCGCCATTACCAACAATATTCTCAACACAACGATTACATATAGTACTATGTTCACTATTTGTACCAACACTTAAATCATAATGCCAACAACGTTCACATTTTGCATCAGTTGACGGCGTCACCACAACCGAAATTTTATCCGTATTATTTAAGGTAACTTTTGATACCATATATACAAACTTCAAATCCCCCCCAAGACTTGATAATAATGAATACAACTCATTATCCGCATTTATAATTAGATGGGCTTGGAGTGATGAACCAATATTACCGATTGCACGATGATTTTCTAACTCTTTAAGTACAATAACTCTAAATTCACTTATCTTATCAAATCGTTTAGCAATCAAAGATGCGTCATCAATATTTGGTAACACATGAAAACCATGATATAAGGTACTATCATTAGCATCATTAACTAACTCTTCCCATACCTCATCTGCGGTAAAGCATAAAATAGGCGAAAGCATCAAAGCTAAACTTTTTGCTAAATGATACAAAACAGTTTGTGCAGAGCGTCTAGCATGAGTATTAGCTTTGGCAGTATATAACCTATCTTTTAGAATATCTAGATAAAATCCACCCAAATCTTCAGAGCAGAATGATACCAGATCTTGTACTATATAGTGAAATTGATAATTAGGATATAATTCATCAACAACTCGCGTTTGTAATTGTTGTAACTTGATAAGTGCATATTTATCCACCTCAATTAATTTATCAATTGTAACTGCATTAGTATTAATATCAAAATCAACCAAGTTTGCTAGTAAAAACCGTAATGTATTACGGATACGACGATACGACTCAGTGATGTTTTTCATTATCTCATCAGAAAATGCAATATCCCCAGAATAATCCAGACTAGCTACCCATAAGCGTAGAATATCAGCACCATATTTCTTAACACCTTCTGGAATCGATATAATATTACCCTTAGATTTAGACATCTTATAACCATGCCCATCAACTAAAAAACCATGAGTAAGAAGCTGTTTATAAGGAGCTCTACCATCGATAGCACATCCAGTTAATAACGACGACTGGAACCACCCACGATGTTGATCTGAACCTTCAAGATATAAATCAGCTGGCCATGCTAGTTCAGATTTATTGCGTAATATACTAAAATGTGTAGTTCCAGAGTCGAACCAAACATCTAGCGTATCGGGTAACTTTTTATAATTATCAGCATCTTTAATACCTAGATATTGTGGCGTAACTTCAGGATTAAACCACGCATCAACTCCGCCTTTAGCTATTAAATTAGCTGCATCTTGCAAAATACTATAACTATCGGGGTGTAATTCATTAGTTTCTTTATGCACAAAAAATGTCATTGGTACACCCCAATTGCGTTGACGCGACACACACCAATCAGGACGATTTTTAACCATTGTCTCTAAGCGCGAACGCCCCCACTCAGGGAAAAACTTAGTTGCTCTAACTGCATCAAGTGCTACTTGACGTAAGGTACTGCCACTATTACCTGGTTTATCCATACTGATAAACCACTGTGGTGTTGTTCTAAAAATCAAAGGCGTTTTATGACGCCAACAATGCGGATAGCTATGGAGTAGTTTACTTGAGGCATAAAGGCGGTTTTTTTCTTTTAATATATCAATAACCATTGTATTTGCCTGCCAAACATTAAAACCAGCAAAAAACTCTGTCGTGCTAATAAACTTACCATCATCAGCTACAGGATTATGTAGATCTAAATTATACGATATACCTACATGATAATCATCTACCCCATGAGCTGGGGCTGTGTGTACCAAGCCAGTACCCGCATCAGTAGTTACATGCTCACCCAAAATGAATGGAACATTTCTTGCATAAAAAGGATGCTTAAATAATAAGCCTTCAAGCGTATTACCTTTAGCTTCTGCTAATATCTGATAATCCTCTGAATTAGTAGCTACCATAACACTTTCAACCAACTCTTTAGCAATAATAAAAAACTCATTATCCAGTTTGACTAATGCATATTCAATTTCACTACCCAAACAAATTGCCTGATTAGCTGGTAATGTCCAAGGCGTTGTAGTCCAAATTATAGCTGAAGTATTGGCATATTTTGAATTAAGAATTAACTTATTTGTAACACTATCAACTTCAAACAAATGTCCTAATATATCACTTTGATTATTTGTTATGTGCGAGGAAATTTTATCCGCATTATTTTGCCAAGCATCCAGAGCAAATTTCACATAAATTGCTGGAGAATTTTTATCCTGATATTCAACCTCAGCTTCAGCTAAGGCAGAGCCACATTCAATACACCAATGAACAGGCTTAGCACCCCGAAATACATAACCATTTTTATAGACTTCCCCCATAGCTCTGACTATATTAGCTTCCGTTTCAAAATCCATAGTTCGGTATGGATTATTCCAACCCCCTAAGATACCCAAACGTATAAAATCTGCTTTTTGTTGCTCTATTTGAGTATAAGCATACTCGCGACATTTATCTCTAAAATCAACCGGAGCCAAATTTTTTCCAAATTGTTTTTCAATATTTAATTCAATTGGTAAACCATGACAATCCCAGCCAGGGACAAATGGTGCATCAAACCCAGATAATGTTTTGGAGCGGAGAATAATATCTTTCAACACTTTATTTGAAGCATGCCCAATATGTAATTGTCCATTTGCGTACGGAGGACCATCATGCAATATAAACTTAGGTCTTCCAGCACAAATTTGTCTAAGTTTTTCATAACGTCCATCCCATTTCTGTAACATTCCAGGTTCACGTTTTGCCATGTCTCCACGCATAGGGAATTTGGTTTCAAGTAGGTTTATTGTATTTTTGTAGTCCATTTATTTTCCATAAAATAATTTCTGGTATCAGTTATATCTTGATGAATTTGCTTAAACAAAGTATCCAGATCATCATATTTGCGTTCTTCACGAATAAACTTCAATATCTCCACAGTTGCAATTTTACCATACAAATCCAAATCAACATCTAGCAAATGGGCCTCGAGCTTACATACATCAAGATTATTAGTGGTTGGATTTTTTCCTACACCAGCTACTGCTTTGTAGCAGATACCATCAATATAGACCTTAGCAACATAAATACCATGAACAACAGGACGATTGCGCCCCAAACTCAGATTGATTGTTGGTACACCAAATTTACGCCCCATCTTGTTACCATGCACTACTCGTGCTGTATATTGAAGATTACGCCCTAAATAAAGGGCTACCTTATCTAGTTCATTACGATCAGCAATTTCTCTAATAATTGAACTTGAAACCCTTTGCTTATCTAGGGTAAATGCCTCAATTATTGTACTTTGGATATTATTTTTGGTAAAGTCTTTAATCGTACCGCTGCCGCCATTACCAAACTTGAAATCATGCCCAACTACAACATACTCTACATTTAATTTATCTTTGAGTATATTTTGAATAAAGTCTTGTGGACTTAATTTCGCAACTGAATCATTAAAATGTAATACCACTAACTCATCAATCAAATCATATTGTTTAAATATATAAAACTTATCCCTTAATAAACTTAAGCGATGTAACCGCTGCTCTTTTTTAGAATCTAAAAAATACTCTAAAGGTAATGGCTCGAAAGTTATCGCTATTCTACGGTAGTTATGTTTTAAGGCAACCTCATCTAGCTCTTTGAATAATTGAAAATGCCCCTGATGTAAGCCATCAAAATTACCTATAGTAACAACCGCTTTTGCTCCAACTACAGCTGTTTTATTAATTATAATTCTAAACATATACTCGATCTTAAGCTAATAAAAAAGCCCCACAAGCAGTGGGGAGTCATAATAACATTATTTTACAATATACTACTTGACACTCTCACTAGGATTTTTAGATGGAGAGCCATCACCACATTCAGCTAGACCATTTCGAGCGTCATAGTATGCACTATGAACACAATTACCATAGCTATCTTTTACAAGTTCACCATAAGTTGTATAAACATAACCAGGATTACTTTCAGCACTCACAGTTACAAACACTCCAAAACCAAGGAGAATTAAAGCAAGAAACTTTTTTAACATATCAGCCTCTTAAGTAATTATATAATTTATCGTTATTATACACTAATTTTGCAACAAATTAGAAATAAATTCCCACTCACCTTGGGTAACAGGAGTAATAGACAACCGATTACCCTTTTTTAGCACTTGCATTTCTGATAACTCTTGATATTTACGAAGCTCATTTATCGAAATATACTTCGTCTTTTTAACTAATTTGACATCAACACACCACCATCGTGGGCTATCTGTAGTAGATGATGCATCATAATATTTACTCCCTGGGTCAAACTGGCAACTATCAGGATGAATAGCACCTTCAACTTTAATAACTCCATAAATACCTGGCTCTTTGCATGATGAATGCCAAAAAAAAGCCAAATCACCATCCTGCATCAAATCCCGCATAAAATTGCGAGCTTGATAATTCCTAATCCCATACCACTCTATAGTTTGTTTAGGTAATTGTGACAGTTTATCAATACTCACATCAGATGGCTCTGATTTCATTAACCAATACTTCATAATTAAACCTTAAACGCCCAAAATTTACTAATAAAAAATGTAATTGCTGGGGTTATTAATGTCGGTAAAACCGCATATTTAGGATCTAGGTAAAATACTTTAGTCATAGTCCGTACCGCAAGAACATTAACAATTAAACCAACAGCAGCAGTTAGCACATACTTCACAAACTCTTTATGCGAGAATTTATGCGTGCTTTTAAATGTAAATGTAACATGTCCAAAGTAAGCAAATACCATACCTACGAAACTGCCTAATATCATAGCAACTGAGGGAAATATACCTATTTTAAGTGTTATAAAGTACATCATAGTTTGCACAACAAAAGCACCGCCACCTACAAAGCCATAAGTTAAAATCTGAACAGCATGTCGCCGATGTACTTTTTTGATAATCTTTTTCATCATACCTCTTTTTTTTGTAGATTAAAATACAAAATAAACCCTATCTACCTAACACAGGAAAACCCTTTTTATGATACACCAAAAGCAGTGATACCGCAGCTGGAGTAACCCCAGATATTCTAGATGCCTGACCTAAGGTTTCTGGCTTAGATGTAGTTAATTTTTGCACCACCTCTTTTGACAAGCCACTTATTTTAGCATAATCGACATTAGGAATAATTTTTATGTCATCCAGATATGCATGTTTGCCAACTTCTAGCTGTTGACGTCTTATATAACCCTCATATTTTATCTGAATTGCTATTTGCTCCCCAATTCGTTCATCATCCGTGAATACTTCACCAAAACCACTAAAAGAAGTTAAATCAGTATAACTTATTTCTGGACGCTTTAGAATATCATGAAGTGAGTATTCACGCTCAAGATGCTTACCCAGTAAATCTGCTGCTGGTAGCGCATCAATACTACCGGGGTGAATAAATACTGACTTTAAGCGTTCAATTTCATTAAATACAGTTTCTTTTTTGCGACAGTACATTTCCCACTGCACATCTCCCACAACCCCAAGCTTGCGACCAATTTCAGTTAACCTAAGATCTGCATTATCTTCACGCAGTTGCAGACGATATTCAGCTCTTGAAGTAAACATCCTATATGGCTCAGTTACACCTTTAGTAATTAAATCATCAACTAAAACCCCCAGATAGGCCTCACTTCTTTTGGGGCACCATGGCTCACGCCCTTGTGCTAAAAGCCCTGCGTTAATACCTGCTAAAAGCCCTTGAGCTGCTGCTTCTTCATAACCTGTAGTGCCATTAACTTGCCCTGCAAAAAATAACCCACTAATTAATCTAGACTCTAGATTTGATTTTAAATACGTAGGATTAAAATAATCATACTCAATTGCATACCCAGGTCTTAGTATATGAGCATTCTCAAGCCCTTTCATTGAATGAACTAAATCTATCTGAATATCAAAAGGCAATGAAGTGGAAATACCATTAGGATAATATTCATGAGTGGTAATCCCTTCTGGCTCTAAAAAAATCTGATGGGCTTCTTTATCTTTGAAACGATGAATTTTATCTTCAATTGATGGACAATACCTAGGCCCAACCCCCTCTATAACACCAGTAAATAATGGCGAACGCTCTAATCCAGATCGTATAATATCATGGGTTTTGGAGTTTGTATGCGTTATATAGCAAGGCAATTGCCGCGGGTGCATTCCCCTATTTCCTAAATATGAAAAAATAGGTAATGGATTGTCGCCAGCTTGTTCTTCCATAATTTTAAAATTAATAGTTCTACCATCTATTCGTGGTGGAGTACCAGTTTTTAAACGATCAACTGGTAACTGATATTCGCGTAATTTGGACGCCAAACTAACTGCAGCAGGGTCTCCAGCTCTACCACCAATATAGTTATCTAATCCAATATGAATTTTGCCACCTAAAAACGTTCCACTTGTAAGAATAATGGTTCGAGCATTAAAGATAATTCCACTTTGGGTAACTACTCCGGTTACTTTATCACCTTTAACAACCAAATCATCAACAGCCATCTGAAATAAAGTCAAATTCTGTTGATTTTCTAAGACATTTCTTACAAATGCTTTGTATAATAACCTATCGGCTTGAACACGTGTAGCTCTAACCGCTGGACCTTTACTACTATTTAGCGTTCTAAACTGAATTCCTGAGTTGTCAGCTGCCAATGCCATTATACCACCTAGAGCATCAACCTCTTTTACCAAATGCCCTTTACCTATACCACCAATCGATGGGTTACATGACATTTGCCCCAGAGTCTCTATACTATGAGTGATTAATAATGTATTTAAACCCATACGGCTTGAAGCAAGACAAGCTTCAGTACCTGCATGCCCACCACCGACTACAATAACATCAAATTCTTTATTAAATATCATCTATATACTACTAAAATAAGTTTGTAAGATTCCACATGCAGCAAGAGAATCTAGTTTACCTTTTTGTGCCTTACCATAAATACCCTGCTCTTTTAATAGATTAACCGCCTCTTGAGACGTATAATCTTCATCAAGAAAACTAACAGGTAGTTTAAAATTGTTTTTCAAGCGATTACTAAACCTTATTATACTTTGGATAAATAGTTCTTTATTCTCTGGATTACTAGGCATTCCAATCACCAACAATACTGGGCGCCATTCATCAATTAGCTTCCCAATTTTAGCAAATCTCTCAAATTTATTATGCCCACTTATAGTAGTAAGGGGGTGCGGAATCTTAAGCAAGGTATTACCAACTGCACTACCGATCCTTGATTCACCAAAATCAAACGCCATTACCCAATTATTAGGCGAATTATTAGTAGAATTTACCATTGAAAAAAACCTTATTTATATTTAGTATAATGCAAGATTTTAACACATTTAAGGCTCAATACAATAAATGAATATGTACTAAAGATGCCCCCTTTACAATTAGACTATACCCTCATCCCTCTAGCCTCCAACAGCAACATGTAGTGAACAACATGCAAGACATGTCAGGATGAATATATGCTTCATCGATAAAAAACCGTGTTAGAATATGTTAAAATCCTTGGAGGAATTTGGTTTTCGCTATGGCAAACATAACGACTTACCCAAATAGCTCAAGTTTTAATTTATTAATTTAAGGAGCAGTTTATGAAAAAACACTTATTGAATTTAAGTTTTCTATCTTTAATTTCATTGAATATTTATGCTGAAGGTGGAATTAGCGTGCATGTACTAGACACTCAAAGTGGGACTCCAGGCGTTGGGATTAAGGTTCATTTTGATAAAAAAAATACCGATGGCAAATGGGTGAGACTGGCACAACAAACCACCAACAGCAAGGGTCGTATTGATAGCTTACTTAGCTCTACGAGCAAATTAGAGTCTGGTGTTTATCAAGTGGTTTTTGAAACAACTAACTTTTTTGCTAAAAAACAACAAGACACATTTTTCACTGATATTCCCGTTGAGTTTAAAGTGACTAACCCAGATGAGCATTACCACATACCTCTGTTGCTAAGTCCATTTGGCTACTCAACTTATCGCGGCAATTAAAAAATAGTTTTTATTAAGATGGGAACATGGCTAATAATGAGTGGGGATAATAATGGTTGGGGAACTTAATAATAGTACGCAATAACTAGATGTGCCTATTATTCTGGGTTAATCAATCTAAAACACGTTAGAAAAAGCTTAGATTTTTCATTTGGAATTGAAGCACCTAAGAGAGCATGGTAACCCCACCTGAAATCAATGTGGCACCCAAAAGAAACTAGCTTACATGCTCTTAAATATGCTAGAATATTGGACTCAAGCTTATTCACATTACTAGTTACGGGATTAAACAAACAAGGAAACCTTATGAGGTCTTTATCAAACCTTACAAAGAAGGCAATAGCATTTATACTGTTTAGCTATTCCAATGTATACGCTACTAGCACAGTCTACAATGATACTGAAAGCAACTCTCAGATTAATGATGCTGCAGCAGCATCCAAAAACAACTATTCGGACAACATCCATGACTATTTTGACGATAGTGATTATTATTTTGATAATGATGTAAGTGTATTAATCAATGAGCAAGAAATAAAAGATCTCAAAAATTCTTATATATCACCCTATAATTATTTACAAGATCCAATTGCCTTGAATATGGGATTAAGTGAACTGGCTGAATCCACAGGGACTTTCCATCTAGGTACCAGCGTTATTGCAAATATGAATAGAGATCCACAAAATGGTCAATATACAGTCTATAACACTGATATTTTTCAAATCTGGGGACAAACCAAGCGTTTTAGCGGCTTTGCTCTTGGCGCTGGCGGAACTGGAGTGCTTAATTATCTACAAACAGGTGAACCAACTGATACTAGCTCAACGTCTGTATTTGCCCTTAATCAAGCTTATATAGACTATCAATACCAAAATAGGTTTAGTATCACTGCGGGAAATATTTTGATATCAACACCATGGGTAAATAGCTTTGGCTCAAACCCTGGAGCAACTTATGCTATGGGAAATAATACTTTTCAAGGTGCAGTATTTAACATTCAAGCATCACCAAGTCTTTTAATTAGTGGCTTTAATGCTTGGACTTATTTACAATACCCAAACAACACCTTCAATCAACAAACTTATTACAACACGCTTGACCCAAACCTCTTTGGAGTTGACAATACTCCAACAAATGGCCCAGCTGGTTTGGGGATCATTTGGAATCCAGTAGACAGCTATAGTGGCCAACTTTGGTTATATAATTTTACCGATTATGCAAAAATGGCTTATTTAGATAATAGCTACCACTTAAATTTAAATGATTTATTTAGTTTTGATTTTGGTTTGCAAGGCTTTAGCCAATACTCATCAGGTACAGCACTAACCAATCAGTCAACACAATCCACCGCCCCTCAAGGTCTTATTGCAAGCAATGGAGTTGGTAGTAAAATAGCGCTAAATATCGATAAAAACACCACCAGCATTTCATACAATACTATATTTGCTAGTAATAACTCATTTCTAAATGGCGGCATGGTAACACCATATACTTTTGGAATGGAAACCGACCCTTTATACACCACACCAGCCCTAACTTCATTAGCAGAGCAAGGATCAGGTTTTGCATATACAATTCGAAATAGTACAACTTTTATGGAAGATAAACTTAAGTATAATACATCATTCTCACAGTTTTATATTAATCAAGTATATGCGGGTCAAAACTCTATAATTTCTGAATATGACGCTTCAATTTTATATCGCATACCACACACTAATATGAATATTTGGAATAGATTAGTATACGTTGATAACCCTACAAATGGCAACACTTTACAACCTCGGATAATTTTTAACTGGGTTTACTAGTTTGAAAGTTGGTATAATATTCTACTTTGTTATTTTATTGGTATAAAAAATGCGTGAAATTATTTTTCTAACTCTAGCCGTATGTTCTTTTGAGGCTATAGCTTACAATCAAACAGACTTATTAAATGCTCAGACAAATTATCAAACAGCAAAAGCAAACCTAGATCAAAGCAAAGCTACTTTAACCAACGCAAATTCTGACTTATCAAAAGCAGAATCAGAAGAGCAAATGGCTAAAAAAAGATTAACCGATGCAGAAAAGACGCTTAAAAATAAACAAGAGTCAGCTGCAGTTGCCAAACATAACCTCGATGCTGCTACTACTATACATAATAATGCGGGTACTACTGTAAATAATATTTGGAAAGAGTTAAACGCCTCATCAAAATAGTTTATATTTTTTGAGACTTAAATAGCATAATCAACATCTAAAACCTCAATCTCTTCATCACTGCCATGAATGCGGAGCTTTAATACATCTCCTACCACCTTACCAAGCAATAGTTTAGCAAGTGGCGCTGTCCAGCTAATATAATTTAGTACTGGGTTTGTTTCGTCTTGCCCTACTATCTTGACAATTTGTTCAGTTATATCGCTTCTTAAAATAGTAACTGTTGCACCAAAATAAATTTTATTACTTCCAATATTTTTAGAATAATCAACAACTTCTATCTGTTCTAACTTTTTAGTAAGTATATAAATATGTTTATCAATTTCCCTTAGGCGTCTTTTACCATAAATATAATCACCATTTTCTGAACGATCTCCATTTCCAGCTGCCCAAGTAATTGTGGCAGTTGTAGCAGGTCGCTCTTTAGTAAGCAGATTATTAAGCTCATCTTTTAGGGCTTCATATCCATCTCTTGTAATGTAATTCTTATACTGCATAACTTACCCATGGTACAATTAATACTTTATTAGATAGCATTTTAACATAGTGCTTTATACTAACACAAAAACATATAGCAAACCCTAGGAATAAAATGTCAAAAGTAGTTTTCGAATGTAATGAATGTGGCGACAAACACACCAAATGGCAAGGAAAATGCAATAGTTGCGGCGCTTGGAATAGTCTTGTTGAAACTGTTGCAGAAAATCCAAAAACCTCTCGTTATGCTGGGCTTACTTCAACCTCTACAGTAGTTAGCTTAAATAACGTTGAAGCACAAGATGTGTTTAGGCAGAAAACTGGAATCCATGAATTAGATCGCGTCTTAGGTGGTGGACTTGCTCTAGGTTCAGTAATCTTAATCGGTGGCGATCCTGGTATTGGTAAGTCTACACTCCTACTGCAAACCATGGATAAGTTAGCAAGCAATTGCAAGGTACTCTATATTACTGGTGAAGAGTCAATCCAACAAGTAGCCCTTAGAGCATCTCGCCTTGGAGTAAACGGCAAAGATAATCTTCGCCTTCTAGCTGAGATTAAACTTAATACCATAGCATCAGCAATTGACACAGAAAAACCTCAAGTAGTGGTTATCGACTCTATCCAAACAATGTTTACTGAGCTACTTCAATCAGCACCAGGCTCAGTTGCCCAAGTACGCGAATGTGCTAGTATCCTAACTAGAATTGCTAAACAACGAAATATCACTATTATTATGGTAGGGCATGTCACTAAAGATGGTAGTATTGCAGGACCCAGAGTATTAGAGCATATAGTTGATGCTGTGCTATACTTTGAAGGTGATCAACATTCAAACTTCAGGATGATACGGAGTGTAAAAAACCGTTTCGGTGCAGTTAACGAACTCGGTATATTTGCCATGACTGACAAAGGCCTAAAAGAAGTAACTAACCCTTCTGCTTTGTTTTTATCATCTTACCGAAGTAGCACCCCTGGAAGCTGTATATTAGTTACTCAAGAAGGCAGTAAGGCTATCTTAGTAGAGGTTCAAGCACTGGTTGACCAATGTCATGTAATGCCTCCAAAACGTCTAGCTGTTGGAATGGATAGCTATCGTTTAGCAATGTTAATCGCAATTATGCAAAGAAATTTAGGAATAACATTATATGATCAGGATATATTTTTAAATATCGTTGGTGGGGTTAAGGTCTCAGAACCTGCTGTTGATTTGGCAGTTGCCTTAGCGATTATCTCATCTTTTAAAAATAAAACATTACCAGAAAAAGTTGCGGTATTTGGCGAGGTCGGTTTATCTGGTGAAATTAGAACAGTTCAAAAAGGGCAAGAACGGATCAAAGAGGCTGCAAAATTAGGTTTTGCAAAGATTATAGTTCCTAAAGCTAACGCTCCACGGGAATCTATAAAAGGAGTCGAAGTAATTAAAGCTAATGATTTGAGTCAAGTAGTCAGTTATTGCTTTTCTGCTTAAGATGCAAACTACTAGATCGTCAACGCAAAACTCTTGAAGCCAGATTTTACCTACTTTAATGAGATACCTATTAAACCAAAATACGTTATTCCCTATTCACTTATAATAACTTTACCTTGCTAAGATTCTATTTTCAAATATTGCTATATTTATATTTAAATACTGAGTAGAAGAAAAATAGAGCAGATCATGAAAATTCATTCCGCCATGTACACTAGCACCCCTGATTTCTGGTTCCAGAGCTCCTACAGTATAGCCAAATAAGCTATTTGCGTTTAGAATTTGAGTTGGATTTGGATTACTTATAAAAGTTCTGATATATTGGGTTAGATCTTCACGCCCAAGTCCGTTTCTTAAATTAGTGAATTCATGTTCAGGTACAACTGAGATATTCGGATCATGTCGTAATATCGAATCCATTCCGACACTTATTTGTCTAGTTGCATTTTCTCTATAAAACATTGTGCCATAATATCCATGCTGAGCAATTTGTAATGAACGAACATCAAAACCATTATCATTTTGTAAAATATCACGAACTCCGCCCATATTAGCAGCTCCACTTATTCTGGCGTCAGCAATATCAGCACGAGCAGCTGCAGCAGCTATTGCTTCTCCAGCTGCAGCACTTTTATTTACAGCAATTTGAGCTATCCCAGCGACATCAAATGCCAATCCAGCAATTCCTAAAACTGTTGATACTGTATTAAGCTCTTTGTTACCAGTTGCTTGGGCAGATATCCCAAAAGCTCCTGAACTAGCCCCTAATATTCCAGCAATAGAGGTAGCAGCAGCACCATCAGACACCGCAACTGCAAAAATTCCACCAATAACAGCAGCTACATTTAACGCATAGTTAGCCCACTCAGGCAGATGACCACTGGGATCAAGATTATCAATAGGATTACCATCCCCAAAGTTGTAGAGATTAGCTACATTAACCGTATCGGCATTAATAAATCTCATTAATGTAG
>CAZJFO010000040.1:10228-15160 GCA_964545465.1 uncultured Neisseria sp. | reverse complement strand
AAAGCGGTACTTTAACTCTGCAAGTACCAATAGAGTCGCTTAATGGTGTGGCTGTTGTGGAGCAAATGGCAACTAAGAAAGTGACATATGAAGCTAAGGAACCACAACAACCTACACTAACAGCATCGCTGGAAAAGGTTAAGAGTGGTGATAGTTATGTTAGTTTAAATGAAGGCGTATATTGGTCACAGCAAGGCAAGACAGTAACCTTAACTTATACGCTAACAAATAGTAGCGACAATGCTCTTGATGCTACAAGTATAACTCTGGATAGTAATACTAGTGACTGGAGCCATAGTTCTGAAACCTGCACACATTTGGCTAAAAACGAGAGCTGTACTATTGTTTTTACAAACAATGGTAGTAGTACTGGTCAATACACGTTTAAGGCAAATGAGGTAACCATCAACTACGGATATGGAAAAGTTGGTAATAAGGGTTCTATTCAGCTCGGTGATGGAAAGGATAATCCCACAATAAATATTGTTGCTAATAGCGGATCTGTTAATGCGACTATGACTTTAAGCTCTAATGAAAGTGTGGTTACTACAACTAAGGTTGATGATCATACATTGCTTGTTACTAATTTAGGAAATGTTTATATTGCGGGTTTGGTTAAACCGGAAAGTAATATTAGTCTTACTACAGGTGAAAATGTAATTTCAACAACCGCAATAAAAGGAGTTCTCAAGCTTGATGAAAAAAGGCAATTAATTAAGGAACCAGTAACAGGTGTAACTGCAATTATAGTTACTAATAAAGATAGGCTAATTTCTATTAATAAATATGGTCAAATAATTAATGAAGTTACACTGGGAATTGAAGAAACGCTTAATTTAACTGGAACTTCAGATGATGCTACAACACGGACTGTAAGAACAAAAGACGAATATGTTTATTATGATTCTGGCAACAATCGTCTTAATTCAGTTGGTTTTTTAGTTGCCCCTTGGAGTGACACTAAAACTAACGATATGAGTTTAAGCTGGGATGGTACAGATGCTACTACTATAGTTACGGTTCATGTTGTAAGGAGTTCGGACAAGACCCCGAATACGTTACAAGTAAAAGGATTGCGCGTTGACTCTAAGCGTGAGCGATTACTAAACACTGCTTATGGTGATGATAACCCAAACTCAATTTTTGCCAAGTTGGATATTGACAATAACGCACACCTTGCACCTGGTAAATATAGTGGAAGTTTTGAGCTTATTGCAAAAGGGTGGCACAAAGATTCATATGTAAAACGTATAAAAGTTAATATTGACTGGGAGCAGAAACCATTTATCCCATATTACCCCGAGGGTTGTAAATTGAATTCTACTTCGGGTCCACTTTGTGCTTGCTTGCAAGATACAAGAACAGGTGACATTTGGACTAGAACTGTAAGTGAACAGAATCAATCTTACAATAGCTTGATGGCGGGTTATATCGCGGAATTAAATAACGTTAACACTTGTGGATTTAGTAGTGAGTGGAACTTACCAACAAAAGCTCAGTTAGAGACAATGCTACAATATTATAACGATAATAGTAAAGTTAATGATAATCCTAACTGGTTTAATCAACAAGGCTTTGCTATTTATCCGAATAATGCCTATTGGGGACAGCTTGGTGGTCCATTGCCAGATGGTAAGAGATGTGGGTGGGGTGTGTTGTTGTCCCAGAACCATATTAGCTGCGGGAATAGCCAGAGTACGTATCATCCAACCTCTCGTGGTTGGGGTGTTCATTCCAAGCCATAAGTTATTTATTGAATATTTGATTGTTACTGCTATTTAAAGGCGTTAGCAATTATTGGTAGTGTGGCTTAATGCCACCTCCCGATAAAAACCTGTGCCATACATGGTGGGAATTTAGGGGGGGGTGATGTATGGGGTTGTGTGTTTATACGGTTTTATGCTAAAATATTACTAGATATTTAACTTTTCTAGAGAATTGCAAATAAATAATAGCCAATATAACTTATCCCAATTACCACCACTTGGGTTATATATACATATCCCGTGGTGCGTAAAGAAATGTCCTTATTGTGATTTTAATTCACATAATTTGCCTAATGAATTACCAGAGACTAAGTATGTAGATGCTTTAATTGCTGATTTGGAGCAGGCGTTACCACTTATTTGGGGGCGTACTATTCGTACTATATTTATTGGTGGAGGTACCCCTAGTTTATTTAGTCCAGATTCGATTAATAAGATTTTACAAAGTGTACGTAGTCTTACACGGTTGTCGCCTTTATCTGAAATAACCATTGAAGCTAACCCCGGGACTTTAGATAATCAACATATATCGGGGTATCATAAAACTGGGGTTAATAGGATTTCTTTTGGGGTACAGTCATTTAATGATAAGCATTTAATGACTCTTGGGAGAATTCATGATAGTAGTGCAGCTATTAATGCCATTACTCAAGCCCAAAAATGTTTTACACAAATTAATCTAGATATAATCTATGGTCTCCCAAATCAAACGCTTCATGAATTACAAAATGATATAAACAAGGCTTTGAGTTTTCAGACCACTCATTTATCATTTTATAATCTTACAATAGAACCCAATACCGAATTTAATAAAAAACCTCCACAAAATCTACCTGATAATGATTTATGCTATCAAATGCAGGATCTAATAGTAGCAAATTTGGCAACTAATCGATACAGTAGGTATGAAGTGTCTGCTTATGCTAGAGACACCAATTTCTGTAATCATAATCTTAATTACTGGCAGTTTGGTGATTACCTAGGTATTGGTGCGGGCTCTCATTCAAAACTTAGTTTTCATGACAAGATAATTCGTCAAGTACGCCAAAAACACCCTAAAAGTTATATGGATGCTGTTGCTATTGGTAAACATATCATAGAGAATAAGATCGTCACCACAGATGAATTACCCTTTGAGTTTATGCTAAATGCTCTACGCTTAAACTTAGGCGTTACAACGAGTTTATTCGTTGAACGAACTGGGTTACCACTGGGAACGATTCTTAATCAATTAGAAATAGCACGGCAAAAAGGCTTTCTTAACCTAAAAGACGGCAAAATAATGCCAACATCGATAGGGCAAGATTTTTTAAATGATTTACTTTTATTATTTTTGGATTAGACATATATGACAAAACAAATTATTCATACAGATAAAGCACCTGCGGCTATAGGTTGTTACTCCCAAGCGATCAAAGTTGATAATACTGTATATCTCTCAGGGCAAATTGGATTAGATCCAGCGACTCAGGTATTAGCTGAAGGAATTCGTAACCAAACCCTCCAAGTTTTTAAAAATTTGGAGGCGGTAGTGAATGCTTCTGGTGGCTCATTAAATGATATAGTTAAACTAAATATCTACCTAACTGATATGAGTAATTTTTCGATAATTAACGAAATAATGGCTAAATTTTTTATTAACCCCTACCCAGCACGTGCTGTAGTTGGAGTTAAGGAGTTACCCAAAGCTGCAATGGTTGAAGCTGATGCTATTTTGGTGGTATAATATTGCAATGCAAAATGGCAAATTACTGAGTGAAATATATGAATATCCTTACTATTAATGCGAGACTATCATCGATAAAATTAAAAATTTTTCGATTTCACAATAAAAACAAAATTAATTTGTTGGTAAGTGCACATATATATTTATCTAAAGAACCATTGGTAACTATTAGTACTGACTCTAATCACGTGACTGAAAAGATAGAGTTAAATGGGGATAATAAACACTTAAAAGCAATAGATAAGATATTTCAAAATCCTAAATTTAATCGTTATACCATTGATTGTACCATAAATAAAATAGCTTATGGTGGCGAGGATTATCTAAATATCATCTTACTTCATATAAAAACTTTAAACACTTTGAGTAAATATAATGATTTATTGCCAAATATTCAGCCATATAATATAATGTTAGCTAAATATTTCTTGACCAACTTTGCAAAAATGAAGCATTATGCTTCCTTTGACAATGGTTTCCATCACACTATCCCTAAAATTAATCAGACACTAACGCTAAATGGCTTGAAGAGTTATGGAGTACACGGTTTATCAAGTGAGTATATTGCCAATAAGCTTAGTTCCTTAGTTGATAATAAACTTGCTCGGGCTAATTGGATTATAGTCCATTTAGGAGTTACTAGCAGTATTTGCGGAGTTAAAAAAGGTAAAAGCTTTGTAACTGAGTCTATTCCTGAGTCTAGTGAGCTATTGGTTTCTATAGCTGATGGGCTAAAAGTTTCCGAAAAAGAATATGATGGATTATTTATCAAGTCTTATGCTTTGTCAGTAGCTAGGAGTATTAGTATGGTCGCAACATCTTTATGTGGTATTAATGGTATAGTTTTTACGGGTAACATAAGTCAAAATAGCCCACAAATACGCAAGCTAATTCTGGAACATATCCTATGGCTTGGTGTTGTTATTAATAACAAAGCAAACAATAATCAAAAGCTAAAAATCAGTGACAAAAGTTCCAAAATAACGGTACTATTAGTATCTACTAATGAAGGTTATGCAATGGTTAATCAATTTGTTGAGGACAAACTGTGATTATTCTGGCGATTGATACTTCAAGTGAATACCTTTCTTTAGCTCTAGAAGTCAATGGTGCTATATCTGTATCACTTGATAAAGTACTAAACAAACAGTCACATTATATTATCGAAAAAATCAACACCTTAGTTATAAATGCCGGTATTAAGTTATCTGAAATAAACCTAATTGCCTATGTAGCGGGTCCTGGTTCGTTTACGGGGCTTCGGGTTGGTCTAAGCGTTGCTTTAGGGTTGGCATATGGAATTAATGCAAAATTAGTAGCAATACCAAGTTTTGCAATTTATGCACATGCTTCAGGGCTTGTAACTGATGTTTTGGTAGGTATTGATGCACGACTTAACCAAATTTATCTAGCAGGAATTAACCCCATATCGCTGGATTA
>CAZJFO010000040.1:0-10218 GCA_964545465.1 uncultured Neisseria sp. | reverse complement strand
AAATAGAATGTGGTAATAATGTTACTTTAATTGGTAATGGCTTTAGTGTTTATAATAATCGCTTACCAAATAAAATAAAAGAATTAAACTATATTGAAATTGATTATCCAAGTGCCAGATGTATGCTTGATATCTTGAAGTTAGATAAATACCCAATACTTGCCTTACATGAAGCAAATCTAATGTATCTTAGAAATAAATTAGCACTTAGTTTAATTGAACAACAGAAAAACTAATAATGCAAATACGTAGAGCAAATATTCGTGATTTAAATACTTTATGTACTCTTGATAATATAGCAAATATGACTAATTGGTCGTTAAATGATTATCAAAATAGCTTCAATAATAAACAACACTTTATTTATATTTGTGAAGAACATGGTAAAATAGTTGCGTGTATAGTTTTTGGCGTAGCTCTTGATGAAGCTGAGATATTGCAGTTTTGGGTAGAACATAGCTTAAAACGTAAAGGTATAGGAATATATCTATTAAATTATACTTTACATGAACTCCGTAAGAAGCTTATGGTAATTCGCGTGTTTCTTGAAGTTAGAGATGGCAACGTTGCAGCGATTAACTTATATAAAAAAGCTGGGTTTATAGAGGTTGGTAGACGACACAAATATTATGTTGTTGATACTTGGCGGTTTGATGCCTTAGTAATGCAAAAAGAATTTTCGGGGTTTATCTAAGTGAATGATAGTTATAAGCTTTTATATAATAACTTATGGCTGATTAATAAGTCGAGAATGGCGAAACTGAACCCAGATTATACCTTGCAACAGGATGTTGTACCGCTAACAACGCCAAAGATGATTGTTTATTCAAAGTTCACTAAACCAGCTCTATCCAAATTGCCGGTTGTTGATATACCAGAGTTTCAGAAAAAACCAGTAGATACAATCCTTAATTGGGATAAACTGGTGGCTACAGTAACTAATTGTAAACTCTGTAATTTATGTGATAATCGCCAAAATGTTGTAATAGAACGCGGTAACCGTGAGGCTCAATGGATGTTTGTGGGTGAAGCCCCTAATAAGGAGGACGATAAGGAATCTAGACCATTTGTGGGACAATCAGGGCAATTGTTAGATAAGATGATAGGAGCTATGAAGTTAGACGTAGAGCGTGATGTCTATATCTGTAATATAGTAAAATGTAGCCCACGCTCTAACCATAATCCAACGGCTCATGAAATTGCTATGTGTAAAGATTATTTACTTACTCAAATAAAGCTGGTTAAACCCCAAATTATTATCGCTCTGGGGCGTTTTGCTATTCAGACATTACTTAATTCTACAGTAGCAATCGAAAAACTACGCGGTAAAGTACATAAGTATAATGAGATACCACTCATTGCTACTTATAGTCCTAGCTATCTCTTAAGAAATCCAGATGCCAAAAAAGATGCCTGGGACGATTTACAATTAGCAATGAAAATAAAGGTTTAAATTATGAATGCTGAGATATCTAGTATAAATATTAATGGTATAGCGACTAAAGCCATAATAGGCTGCTATGACTACGAACGTTCTAAGCCGCAGGATTTATTAATTGATATTATAGCCGAACTATATACCCATAACTGGATGCAGCAAGATAAACTTGATACTACAGTTAATTATGATGAGATATGTGATTATATTGTATCGGTAGTATCAAATACTCAGTTTTTACTTTTAGAAACTTTGACACAATTTGTTGCAAATAGTATGATAGATAAATTTCCTCTAATCAAGAATGTAGCAATAAATGTTACAAAATTAGCAGTTTGTGGAATTAAGGCTCGTGAAATAAAAGTTGGGTTTAAGAAATCACGGCAATTTAAAGTAGCTCTTGCTCTTGGTTCCAATGCGGAATTTTTACCCCAGCAACAATTAATCACTGCTATTGAGATATTGGGTGAATATGTTGATAATATTAAAATTGGTGGGTTTTATGAAACCAAACCTGTTGGATATTTGCAACAAAGAAATTTTTATAATACCGCTATTATCGGCTATACTAGTTTAAAACCAGAAGAACTATTAGGTAAAATAAAATCAATCGAAAAACTCATGGGTAAGACAGAAGTTATAGTTAATGGTCCCAGAGTAATTGATATTGATTTAATTTTGGTTGATAATATGATATATCAACATAATTTTTTATACATACCCCATAAATACGCTCACACACGTGATTTTGTTCTTTATCCATTAGCTGATATTGCCCCATCTTGGGTACACCCGATACTTAACAAAACTATTGCTCAATTAGCTACAGAAATTGCTAAATCCTCAATTATTGTACGTACGGAGTATTATAAAGAATAATGCACCACCTGATTAAATTTAAGCATAAAAAAGAGGCACGGCAAAAAGTTTTAGGCTACCATTCCTCAATTTATAAATTAAATGATTATTACTATATTTTATTTAAGTCATCTGCCAAACATATAGATTTTATTGCAAATTTATCTCCTGATGAATATCAGTTATATCAATGGGCAATGAGTGAAATATATAATTCTCATGATTTTATTATTTATGAAACTAACTCGGTATTAGTTAATAACTCTAGGGCATTAGCAACAAATACTGGTGCAACTATATACCGTACTTTTGAGTTTTTAACTGAAATTTTTGGAATACTTAATTATACTCCAGATTCTTTTTCTGATGGTGGGCAATATAATACCCCAGAACAGGCAATTGCTCAAGTTAATTATCTACTTGATCTAGGGGTTGAGACTATTGATATTGGTGTAGAATCAACCAGACCTGGAGCTAATGTAATTAAGCCTGACACAGAAATTAATGCCTTAGAAAAAATATTACCCCATATATGTGCAATTAAACGTAGTTTTAAAATAAGTATTGATAGTTATCACCCTGAAACTGTCAAATGGCTGTTACAGTTTGATATTGACTATATCAATGATGTATCTGGCAATTTAGCACTTGATTTGGTTAAGGAGTGTATCAATACTAATAAAACTTATATAGCTATGCATAGCCTTAGTATTCCATCATCCAGGGAGTTGATTTTACCGCTAAGAGATAACCCAGTTAGTTATCTAGGGCAGTGGATAGATGATAAAGTTTGTACTTTTCATAAAAATAATATTGATACTGATAAGATAATCTTAGACCCTGGTATTGGTTTTGGAACTAATAGTCCCCAAAGTTGGTATATTCTAAGAAATATTAATCTACTTAAACAAGATGGCATAGAATTACTTATTGGGCATTCACGTAAGTCATTTATAGGTCATGTTAGTAACAAAAATGTAATTGAGCGCGATTTAGAAACTGGGCTAATTGCAGCTCATATGCTAAATCATGTTGACTATTTACGCCTCCATGATGTCAGTTATCTTAAAGCAATTCACCGTGTTAATTTACTCATGGTACAATATCGTTAATAGTTAGAATTTAGAGGATAAACCTATGACAATGGATGATTTGAGTCTCATAAGAAACTCTATCCGCGTTATTGAAAACTGGCCGGAGCCAGGGGTGCAATTTAGAGATATCACAACCTTACTTCAAGATCCACAAGCCTTTCATAAAGTAATTGATATTTTAGTTAAGCGCTATCAAGAAAAAAAAATTGATGTTATTGCAGGACTTGATGCTCGTGGATTTATCTTTGGTCCTATCGTTGCTTACGAACTCTCAGTTGGCTTTGTTCCCATCAGAAAAAAAGGTAAACTACCTTTTGATACATTAGCAGAGAGCTATAGCCTTGAGTATGGTGATGTTACCACTGTTGAAATCCATACCGATGCTATTAAAGTGAATGATAGTGTAGTTATTATTGATGATCTTATAGCTACAGGTGGCACAATGATTGCAGCATGTAAACTAGTAGAACGTTTGGGTGGCAATGTTGTTGAATGCGCGGTTATTAATGATTTGCTTTATTTAAATGGTAGTAAGCGGATTAAAGATGCAGGATTCCCGGTATATTCAGTTTTGGAGTATAAGTAATGCCTTCGTCATACCCCTTGTCACGGTTACGGCGTAACAGACGCCATGATTTTATTCGTAGAATAGTATCAGAAAACTATGTACACGTAGAGGACTTAGTGTATCCCGTTTTTGTGGTTGAAGGTGAAAATCGGGAGCTTGATATTAATAATCTACCAGGGCAAAAACGCTTAAGTATTGATAGATTACTAGTGGTTGCAAAAAAATGTCTGGAACTAGGTATCCCAGCAATTGCACTGTTTCCGATGATAGAGTCCCCAAAAATAGACAAAATGGTAGCTGAAGCATACAATCCTAATGGGCTTATCCCCCGAGCAATAAAAGCCCTTAAACATGAATGTCCAAGTCTTGGAATCTTCACAGATATAGCACTTGATGCTTATACTATTGATGGGCATGATGGTATTAGCGATGACACCGGTTATGTTAAAAATGATCTAACTAATGAAATATTAGTTAAACAAGCAATTTGTCATGCTAGTGCTGGAGCTGATTTTGTATGTCCTTCAGATATGATGGATGGACGGGTGCTAAAAATACGCGAAGCACTTGATAATAATGGCTTTATTGATACCGGGATCATAGCGTACTCGGCTAAATACGCCTCAGGATTTTATGGTCCTTTTCGTGATGCTACAGGTGCTGCTAGTAATTTGGGTAAATTTGGTAAACGAACTTATCAGATGAATCCAGCTAATAGTGATGAAGCACTTCATGAAGTACATCAAGATATAGCAGAGGGTGCAGATATCGTAATGGTAAAACCTGGCTTACCATATCTGGATGTTTTATATCGTGTGAAACACGAATTTAAAAAACCAACTGCAGCATATCATGTAAGTGGTGAATATGCACTTTTAAAGATGGGTAGTCAATATGGATTACTTGATTATAAAAGAACGATAATGGAGACGATGCTTTGCTTTAAAAGAGCTGGTGCTGATTTAATCTGGACTTATGCTGCACTTGAAGTTGCAGAAATTATTGCAATGCACCTTGAAAAATAATCCGAACAATGGTAGAATTTGACAAAAACTTATGGAGTTATAAATAATGTCACAAATTAGATTGGAAGAATTGACTAATGCTTTAAAAAAAATGCCTGAAGCAGATAGATTAATAAACAAATACATTACTACATTTAGTGATGACTATTTGCTTGATTATTCAATTGAGGATATTATCGGTGATATTATGGTCATGGAAACTCTATCTGGGGACAATGAATATGCTATTAAATTTGGTAATCATGCTAATTCATCAGCAAAAAATTTGTGGCAAATTAAGCTCTTTAAGCTAAACGATCAAGTTAGCTTATCCCGTGGACTTCCGATTATCGAAAACTTTGGGTTTAAACTAATCGATGAGCATCCTTACAAATCTAATATTAATAATTCAAATGTTGTGCATATTTGTGATTTTGGGGTTGAAGTTCCTGATGAAGTATCTAAAAAAATTGATGATAAAGATTTATCGCTTATTTTAAGAGACGCAATTGTTGGGGTGTTTAATCGTGAAATAGAGAATGATGCGTTAAATAAACTGGTATTGTTTAGTGGTTTAAACGCTCGTGAGGTTACCTTAATTCGTGCAATTACTCATTATTTTACGCAAACTATACTGCCGTTTTCAAGGCAATATATTGCTAATACTTTGAAGCATTTTCCAAATATTTCTAAAAATTTAGTTTTACTTTTTGATTCTAAATTTAATATTCATAGCCATGATAAAAATAAATTTACCAGTATTTATAATAAAATACTTGAGGAATTAAATAGTGTAACTAATCTTGATGATGATAGAATTTTAAAAGCTTTTATAACAACGATTGAAGCCATGCTTAGAACTAATTTTTATCAGTTAGATGAAGCTGGTAATTATAAGGAATATATCTCATTTAAATTAGAGTCAGGCAAACTATCCTTCTTACCAAAACCATTACCATTATATGAGATATTTGTATATTCAATACGTTTTGAAGCGGTTCATTTACGTGCGGGTAAAGTTGCACGTGGAGGCTTTAGATGGTCTGATAGGCAAGAGGATTTTCGTACTGAAATTTTGGGTCTTGTAAAAGCTCAGGTAGTTAAGAATTCAGTTATAGTACCAACTGGTTCTAAAGGTGGTTTTGTATGTAAAAAATTACCTCCAATTACTGAACGTGATGCTTATATGGCAGAAGGTGTGGAATGTTATAAACAGTTTATATCGGGATTACTTGATATTACTGATAATTTGCTTGCTGGAGCTGTTGTTCCTCCAAAAGATGTAGTTCGCTATGATGGAGATGATCCATATTTGGTAGTGGCGGCTGATAAGGGTACTGCGACTTTTTCTGATTATGCTAATGAAATGTCACAGAAGTATGGTTTTTGGCTTGGTGATGCTTTCGCTTCAGGTGGCTCAGTTGGCTATGATCATAAAAAAATGGGTATTACAGCTCGTGGTGCTTGGGAAGCTGCCAAGCGTCATTTTCGTCATTTAGAAGTTGATATCCAAAAAGAAGATTTTAGTGTAATTGGTATTGGTGATATGTCAGGCGATGTATTTGGTAACGGCATGCTTTTGTCCGAACATATTTGTTTGATTGCAGCATTTAATCATCAACATATATTTTTAGACCCAAAGCCAAACTCAGCAATTTCTTTTATTGAACGTCAAAGAATGTTTGAATTACCACGCTCATCTTGGGCTGATTATGATCCAACTAAAATATCCAATGGCGGTGGAGTATTTAAACGTTCTTTAAAACGGATTCCATTATCTCCTGAAGTACGTGAGTGGCTTAATGTGACTGTAACTGAATTAAGCCCCAATGAATTAATTAATCTAATTTTAAAAGCACCAGCTGATTTACTTTATAATGGTGGAATTGGAACTTATATTAAATCAGAAACTGAGTCGCATGAAGCGGTAAAAGATAAAGCTAATGATGTAATTAGGGTTAATGGAAATGACTTAAAAGTTAAAGTAGTTGTTGAAGGTGGTAATTTGGGGGTTACTCAGCTTGGGCGTATTGAGTTTGCCAAAAATGGTGGTTTGATTTTGACCGATGCAATTGATAATTCTGCAGGAGTTGATTGTTCAGATCATGAAGTAAATATAAAGATATTATTTGCTGAGATTATGCAAAAATCAGGTATGAGTATTACAAAACGTAATGAAATTCTAGAGACAATGACTGATAGTGTGGCTAATTTAGTATTGCGGGATAATTATTTGCAGACACAGATTTTAAGTTATGCTGATGCTAGAGCACATGAGTTATTTTCAATTAATGTTAATTTTATTGAGAAACTAGAAAAACATGGAGCGCTTGATCGTAAGGTAGAGTTTTTACCGACGTATCAAGAAATAACAGAGCGTCAAAGAGCGGGGGAGGGATTGACTTCACCAGAGCTTGCAGTATTACTAGCCTACTCTAAAATGTCATTAAATAAGCAGATCTTAAATTCTAAATTATTGGAAGATGATACTTTTGACGCCCTCTTAATCAATTATTTTCCAGATACATTACAAAATACATATTCTGAGTATATCCGTAGTCATTATTTGCGCCCTGAAATTATTTCTAATCAAATTGCTAATTTGATAGTTAATCGTATGGGGATAACTTTTGTATCGCGCTTTGAAGATGAGTTTAGATGTGATATATCTTTAATAGTTCAAGCGTTTTGGACAGTATACAAATTATTTGAAGCTGATGCTATATTTGCTGAAATAGAGACTTTGGATAATAAAGCAAACGCTGATTTGCAAGTTGAAATGTTAATTAGAATGAAGAAATTCTTGGAGCGAACTATTCGCTGGGTGATGCGTCGCTTTAAAGATGGTAAGCAGATGTTATTATTGATAGATAGATATAATGATGATATTTCTGAATTAGTGAGGAGTTTGCCACAAACGCTAGGAACAGATGAATATAAAGGTTTATCTAGTATAGAAAATAAACTTATCGAATCTAAGGTGCCAAAAAATCTTGCTCAGATTATGGCTAGAAGTAGTGCGATGCCACAATTACTTGATATAGTAATTTTGGCTGATGAAACAAAATATGGAGTTGCATCGGTTGCGAAAAACTATTTCTACTTAGGTCGTGTTTTAAGGATGGATTGGCTTAGACGCAATCTTATTGCATTGCCAGAAAATAATAAATGGCAAGCTTTGTCGCGCTCAGCTCTTTTATCTGATGGATATTCACTATACAGTAACCTTATTCGAGATGTGATGAAATGTGATAATGAACAAGAAGGCTTTGCCCTCGCGTGGTTGGATAAGGAGCAGGTTAAGGTTAAATTATTAAACGATATGTTTGATGAGTTACAAAGCTATAAGAATTTAGATTTGGCAATGCTCTCAGCAGCAGTTTGTGAGATAGCAACGATATTCTCTTAAGTCTTTAAGTAGCAAGTTTAAGTGCGACATGCCTTAATTGTGATATTTTAGTTCTGGAGGCGGTGGTTATAAATGACATTTAAGATTTTTAGGTTTACTCTAATTGTAATTTTAGGAAGTTTAATATTTGCATGTGGTTCTGGAGATTCGTCGACAAGTAATGTGCAACAAATTACCTATACTACAATCAATTGTCCTAACTCTACGGTTAACGTGATTACTGGCGTACGTGGTGTAAACAGTTCTACCGATGTATACCTTACAGGTATTTGTGAATCAAAAGGTACCTTTTTGTATCGTGGTCCACAAGATGGGGGCGGAATATATTATACTTATAATTATCCATCTAGTATTGGGCGAACGGTTACGGATACAACAACCTATGGTCCTAATAACGGATTTAAATCTGGATATGTGCAAGTGGTGGGTGCTTATGCTACTACAGAGAGTGCTGGTGCTAGATTTGGCTTTTTATATCAGGGTCCTGAAAGTGGTTCACCAGAGAGCTCTTACTGGATTACACTTGTACCAGATTTTTTGCCTAAAGAAAGCTCGCCAGTATTACATACATATGCACATAGTACCATGGGTGGGTTAGTTGTTGGAAACTATGATACTTCAATAATTGCTGGAGCTTTTGTTTATGATATCAATGCCAAGAGTTATTTTCCAATAATTATTGATAAAAATGCATTTTTTACAACTGCATATGGTATATGGTACAACGACAGATTAAGTTATACTATAGTAGGCGGGTATAGTATGTTTAAAGATTCACAAATATCGGTTGGTTATATCGCTAACTGGAACAATGCTACGCATTCCATTGTTAACTATGCTACTTATACTTATAATAATCAGTCAACAAATGACATCCTTACCCATTTTGAGGGAATAACTACTGATGGCAATGGTGGATATAATCTTGCTGCAGAATGGGCTGCAACTAATACTACTGAATCATTTGGAGCTTTTGTTAATATCCCACAAACACAAAATGGAGGATTTGGAACGGCATCTTGGACTAATATTTCATACCCAGGAAGTGCTGTAACAGGTGCTAATACTGTCTACCAAACAAGTATTTATGGGTTATATTTTTCACCAAATCAAATACCCAGTGCATTTATAGCAACAATTAATTAATTTCGAGATTCGTAATTGATTTAAAGGATGTATTGCAATTCCCTTTTTTATTATTGCCTAATTATAAACATAATGTACAATTACACCACATCCAGAGAATAAAGTGTGTATTCACTTTATTTTCATGGTGCCACAAAAATAAATAAAACCACAAAACATAACAGGCTGTTATGTTTTGGCTTTGCTAAAAATGTGGCGGCTTTTATCGAAAAGTATCAAATATGGGTATAAAATCTAAAAAATAAGTAGGAATTTTTAGGATGTTCCTGTCATGCCTTATGTAATATAATCTCACATTATCTTAATTCATAGTCTGTCCTAATCTCTAGGAAGTAAATCCAAGCTCTCATTTTAGTTTTAGCACTTGGGTTGTGATTATCAGGATTGTGTAATTGTTGATGCTACTGTTGGTGGTGATACCCGTGCTGTGCATTTATCGAGCATCAATGGTATAAAAACTACTTATAGGAGTATATGGTGTTATTTAAATTATTACGGAATCGATTATCAGCGTTGCTGTACTTAATCGTAATACTTAGTGTATCAGGGTGTAATAGTAGTTCAACTGGCGTAAATGGATCGCCAAACTCAAACCCTAAAGGTTTATACACTCAATCTTCAAATAGTGATGACAAGGCATCTTACCAAGGTTCACAAGCATATAATAGCTCACTATATAATGGTGAAGACGTCAATACCCA
>CAZJFO010000039.1:0-15864 GCA_964545465.1 uncultured Neisseria sp. | reverse complement strand
CAGTAACCGATAAGCTAGCAGCCCCTTCACCATAAAACTCTACGAATTTACTAACTACTTTAGCACTTCGTAGCATTTCTGTTATTTTTAGTACCAAGTCAGTAGCAGTTATTCCTTCACTTAGTTGATTTTTTAGTTCAACACCAACTACATCAGGAGTTAGAAAATATACAGGTTGCCCGAGCATGCCAGCCTCAGCCTCAATTCCACCAACACCCCAGCCAACAACACCAACACCATTAATCATAGTGGTATGAGAATCAGTGCCAACTAATGTATCGGGATATACTACATCGTTATTGGTTCTAACACCGCGGAAGAAGTATTCAAGGTTTACTTGATGCACAATACCAATCCCAGGTGGTACAACACCAAAAGTATCAAATGCTTGCATACCCCATTTTAGGAACTGATAACGTTCTTTATTCCGATGAAATTCTAATTCCATATTTTGATGTAGAGCATTGGTAGAACCATAATAATCAATTTGTACTGAATGGTCAACTACCATATCAACAGGTACTAATGGCTCAATAGCTTTTGGATTTTTACCTAGTCTATCAGCAACACTTCTCATAGCAGCTAAATCACACAATAATGGTACTCCTGTAAAATCTTGAAGTACGATCCTTGCAACCACAAAAGGAATTTCATTAGTACGCGTGGCATTAGGTAGCCATGAAGCTAGTTGTTTTACATGTTCTTCATTCACTTTAATATCATCATAATTACGTAACACCGATTCGAGAATTATACGGATACAAACGGGTAGCTTTTTAATATTAAATCCATGCTTGGATAATTTAGGGATTGAATAGTAAGTATATGTTTTACCTGATTTTGTTGAGAGGTGTGATTTGGTGTCAAATAGATTATGCATAATTATCTCCTTAAATAAGTTTATTCTTAAGCATAATTATACCACCAAATAATATGTTATAATTTGTTTTGATAAATCAGAATTATGTTTTGGGTAGATTAAAATATGCAGTATAAAATCCTAATTATAGCTCCAGCATGGGTTGGAGATATGGTAATGGCACAGACGCTGTTTAAGTTACTCAAAAAAAAACATGGTGATACTACGGTACTTGATGTATTCGCTCCAAGCTTTGCTAGTGGTCTAATTTCGCGTATGCCTGAAGTAAGTGATGTTATTATCAATCCATTCCCACATGGTAAACTAAAATTGTTACAAAGAATAAAATCAGGACTAAATTTACGAAAAAATAATTATAATCAAGTTATAGTATTACCAAACTCACTTAAATCAGCAATTACACCGTTCTTTGCTAAAATAAAAATACGAACTGGTTTTGTGGGAGAGAGTCGTTATGGACTACTAAATGATATATACAAATTAGATAAAGTGAAATTACCATTAATGATTGATAGATTTTGTGCTCTTGCTAATAATGGACAGAAGCCTTATACTATAGAGGTGCCAAAATTATCAATTGATACTAAAAACCAAGCCATGCTTATTAGTAAATTTAATATAAACACTAAAGTCCCTATATTAGCCTTTTGCCCAGCCGCAGAATATGGCCCAGCTAAACGCTGGCCGCCAGAGTATTTTGCCCGCTTATCTGATTTATTAAGTGGTTATCAGATTGTTATTTTAGGTTCCAGTAACGATACTGAGATTAGCAGTGCTATTATTAACAAAATTCATAATAAAACTAATGTTTTTGATTTATGTGGTAAAACTAGCTTATCGGATGCTGTTGATATCTTATCTATTGCAAAATATGTGATAACTAATGATTCAGGACTAATGCATATCGCTTGTGCAATTAATAGCAATGTAATCGCAATTTATGGATCAACCTCAACCCTATTCACGCCGCCGTTATCTAAAAAAGCCAGAATTTTACAATTAAAGCTTGATTGTTCTCCGTGTTTTGAACGTACTTGTCGATTTGGGCATTATAACTGTCTAAATAACATACCTCCTGATTTGGTCGTAAAGCAACTAAGTAGCACGTAACTTATACTCTAACATACCGTTACTTATAGATAATTTATATTTGGTGAAGTATTTGCTCTAAAATAGATAAAAAATTTTTGGTGCCTATGATATTATAGCGTCATGACATTTTGGTCATAAGTTACATGATTTTTTTGGAGAGAAATGTGTTACGTAGAATTATAAAATCATTAGTACCTGCTAAAGGTGATGTATTTTTTATCTTATTTGAAGAGTCAGCTATTTTTGCTTATGATGCAGCAAAAATATTTGTAGATATCTTAAATTGTAAAAATGAAGAATCACTTGGGCAAATGTTTACTAATTTACGCTTATTAAAACAAAAGTCAGTTGATAATAATAAAAAAACGCTACAGTCTTTAAATAGTATGTTTATTACTCCAATTGATAGAGGTGATATTCAAGAGTTATCAGGGCTTTTAAATAAGCTTACAAAACGTATTATCAAGATTGGTACTAAACTAAATATCTATGAGATTGATGCAAACTCAGACGATATTTTAGTAAAAAATGCTAATACATTGTTACAAATTACTAGAAGTTTGGTTGATTGCGTTACTGCTTTGAAGCTTGGTGATACAGATAATATTATAAAGTCTAGTGATAGAATTAATGAGTTAGAAGAAAATGGTATCGAAGATTTACGCCAAGCGGTTAATGAGATGTACTCTGGTAAGTTTGATACGCTTATGATCTTGAAATTAAAAGAGATTTATAAAAATATTGATGGAGTAATTGATGTATCTGTTAGTGCCTCTGATTTGGTGGTGCAGGTGTCGGTTAAGAATATATAATTAATCATTGGAGATAGAGTAATAAATATGGACATCCCTTTATTTGCAATTATATTAATTGCAATAGCTTTGTTTTTTGAGTTTAGTAATGGTTTTCATGACACTGCCAATGCAGTTGCAACCTCTATATCTACTAAATCACTTGAGCCATTTCAGGCAATTTCAATTTCAGCTATTTTTAACTTATTAGGTGCTCTTAGCGGTACTGCAGTTGCGGTTACTATAGCTAAAGGTTTTGCTGACCCAGCTTTAGCAACACAGGGGGTCATTTTGGCAGCTTTACTATCAGCCATAACTTGGAATATTCTTACTTGGTATTTTGGTATTCCTTCTAGCTCGTCTCATGCTTTGATAGGTGGTTTGGTTGGAGCTATTATATTTAACAGTGGCTATAAGGTTATTAATTATCTAAATATAATTAATAAAGTTATGTTACCAATGGTTATTTCACCACTTCTAGGTTTTATGGTTGCAATGTTAATTGTTATGCTTATTAGACGTTTTCTTAAAAAAAACACTGAACCCAGAAAAACTAATAATTTTATTCGTGAGCTACAAGTTTTATCAACGGCTTTTCTTTCTTTTAGCCATGGTTCTAATGATGCTCAAAAAACTATGGGAATTATAACGCTAACGCTGTTTAATTTTCATTTAATTCAAAGTGCAGATGTCCCTAGGTGGGTTGTATTTGCTTGTGCTTTTTGTATGGCAGCAGGTACTCTAGCCGGTGGTATGCGAATTATTAAAACTCTAAGCACTAGAGTTGCTAAATTAGAGCCTTCTAGTGGTTTCGCAGCTGAGCTTAGTTCAGCAATAATTCTATTTGCAGGTTCGCGGTTTGGTATTCCTTTAAGTACTACCCACGCTGTGTCGGGTTCTATTATGGGGGCTGGTAATTCTGGGTCAGGGCGTACCGGAGTTAACTGGAGTGTAGTAAAAAATATAATTACCGCTTGGGTGTTAACTTTTCCAATGTGTGTGCTTTTATCGGGCATGTTTTTATTTATAATTAAATTATTTACCTGATAGCTAAATAGTTAAGATGTATAGCCTGAAAATTTAATATTACTTAAAGCTTGATTTAAGTAGCTTAGATACTATATAATACTATAAGATAAAACTGTATTTTTAAAAGGAAGATGAAATGAACTATCAAAGTCAAATGTACCGAATGGCGGTTCCTTCAGCAGAAATTCGGCAAGAAGTATTAAAAAACACTTATATGTTATTGGCATTGTCAATGTTGCCAACAGCTATTGGTGCTCTTCTTGGTATTAATTTCTCATTTATGTTTTTAAGGACTAGTCCGATTATGGGGTCATTACTCCTAATGGCGGGTTTGTATTTTATGATGTTTATGGTTGAAAAAAATAAACATAGTTTTGCCGGTATTGTTTGGATGATGCTGTTTACTTTTATGATGGGTTTATTATTGGGGCCATTGTTACAGTTTGCATTACGCGTACCTAATGGCGGTAGTCTTATTTTACTAGCTGCATTACTCACTTCAGCGGTGTTTTTTGTGATGAGTGCTATTGCATTTGTAGTTAAAAAAGAAATGACTTTCTTAACTAACTTTTTGGCTGTTGGCGGGGTAGTAATATTTATCGCCATAATAGCTAGCTTGTTTCTAAAAACACCTGGCTTTTATCTAATGATTTGTGGGGCATTTGTAATATTCTCCTCTCTAATGATTTTGTGGCAACTAAACCAAATTGTTAGAGGTGGTGAGACTAACTATATTTCAGCAACATTGACACTATATGTTAGCTTATATAACTTATTCACTAGTTTATTACAGATAATATTGGCTTTTAGCGGAAACGATAGACGTTAATATATAAATGGCAGATTTAGTTACCCACCTAGGTAGCCCATTCAAATTAAAAAGCAAGTATCTTCCAGCTGGTGACCAAGTACAGGCAATTAAGTCCTTAGTTGATGGTATCAACGATGGGCTTATGTGCCAAACACTTCTTGGTGTCACTGGTAGTGGCAAAACTTTTACAATGGCTAATGTTATTGCGAGAACTGGTCGTCCTGCATTAGTTATGGCACATAATAAAACTTTAGCAGCACAGCTTTACGCCGAATTTAGAGATTTCTTCCCTGAAAATGCAGTTGAGTATTTCGTATCTTACTACGATTACTATCAGCCTGAGGCGTATGTCCCTCATAAAGATCTATTTATTGAAAAAGATTCTAGTATCAATGATCATATTGAACAAATGCGTCTTTCAGCAACTAAGTCCTTATTATCGAGGGACGATGTAATTATTATTGCTACAGTATCAGCTATTTATGGCTTAGGTGAAGAAAAAGCCTATCAAGAAATGATACTTGTGCTACGTGAGCATGAAAAAATCGCGCATAAAGATATTATCGGAAGATTAGTGTCGATGCAGTATGAAAGATCAGATATTGACTTTAGGCGTGGTACTTTTAGGGTTAGAGGCGATGTAATAGATGTGTTTCCTGCAGAGCATTTTGAACAAGCAGTTAGAATAAGTCTCTTTGATGATGAGATAGAGATGTTAGCATTATTTGATCCTCTAACGGGTAAGCTACAGCAAAGGTTATCGCGTTTTACTGTTTTTCCATCGTCACACTATGTTACTCCAAAAGATACTGTTATAGCAGCAACCGGTAGAATTAAGGAAGAGCTCGAACTAAGGGTTAAAGAATATGAAGCAGCTGGTAAGATGGTTGAAGCTTATCGAATCCGCCAAAGAACAGAGTTTGATCTTGAGATGCTTACAGAAATAGGGTTTTGTAAAGGTATTGAAAACTACTCACGCCATTTAACTGGTAGAGTTAATGGTGAGCCACCACCGACTTTAATTGATTATCTACCTGATAGAAGTTTGTTGTTTATTGATGAGTCGCATGTTACAATTTCTCAAATTGGTGGTATGTATAATGGTGATAGGGCACGGAAACAAAATTTAATTGACTATGGCTTTAGGCTTCCATCAGCAATTGATAATCGACCGCTTAAATTTACTGAATTTGAAAAACGTATGCCTCAAGCTGTATTTGTTTCAGCTACTCCTGGAACTTACGAAAAAGAGCATGAAGATAATCTGGTAGAGCAAGTGGTACGTCCTACAGGGCTCGTTGATCCGGTAATTGAGATACGAGATGTAAATAATCAAGTTGATGACTTATTGGGTGAAATTAAATTAAAACGTGACAAGAATGAGAGGGTTTTAGTAACAACTCTTACCAAGAAAATGGCTGAGAAATTGGCAGAGTATTATAGCGAGAATGGAATTAAAATTCGCTACTTACATTCAGATATTGATACTGTTGAACGTGTTGAAATTATTCGTGATTTACGCCTTGGGTTATTTGATGTCTTAGTTGGAGTTAATCTACTACGTGAAGGTTTAGATATGCCAGAGGTGAGTTTGGTTGCAATACTTGATGCTGATAAAGAAGGGTTTTTAAGATCTGAGCGTTCATTAATTCAAACAGTAGGGAGGGCTGCAAGGCATATTAATGGTCAAGCGATTTTTTATGCATCTAAAATTACCAACTCTATGCAAAAAGCTATTGATGAGACAGAACGCCGTCGTAATAAGCAGTTGCAATACAATCAAGAGCATGGTATAACACCAATGACAATAATTAAGCCAATTAATGATATAATAGATGGCGTTTATAAAGAAAAACTTGAAGTTAAACTACCTAAAAACTTGTCAGACAAAGAGTTAGCTAAATTAATCAAGCAAACTGAAAAACAAATGAAGCTCCATGTAAGCAATTTGGAGTTTGAAAAAGCTGCTAAATGTCGTGATGAGCTTAAAATACTTAAAGAGCTACTATTTAAAGAAGAATATACGGGGTAATTAAGATGGAAACTTTTATAATTGGTGTTGCCGGTGGCTCTGGTTCGGGGAAATCAACAGTAACGGAGCATATCATTGCAGCTAGTGGAGATGATAAACCAGCAGTTATTATGCAAGACTATTATTATAAGGATATATCGCATTTAAGTTTAGAAGCTCGAAATAAACTTAACTTTGATCATCCTGATGCCTTTGACTGGGATTTATTAAAAAAGCACATAAATGATTTATATAATGGTGTTCCAATTGAAATGCCAACCTATGATTTTGCATTTCATGCGAGAAAGCCTGATACTATAACTGTTATGCCAAGTCGTATCGTAATATTTGAAGGTATATTTGCGCTTATGGATCAATCTTTGCGGCATTTAATGGCACTGAAGATTTATGTTGATACCGCATCTGATATTCGATTTATTAGACGGTTACAGCGTGATATTAGTGAGCGTGGACGCACCGCTGAGAGTGTGATTAAACAATATTCAAAATATGTTCGTCCAATGCATAATCAATTTGTTGAGCCAACCAAACGTTATTCTCATATAATAATCCCTCATGGAGCTAATAAAGCAGCATTAGAAATGATTGTTGCTCGAATAAGGGCGGTTCTAAATCATGAGCAATTGATTGATGGTAACTATTTTATTGAAGAGTAAGGGTCTGGAATTAATTGTAGCTGTAACAAAGCCCTTGCTAAAGTAAGGGCTTTGTTTTAGAGAATTAGAAATTAAATTTAGCACCAGCTAAGAGAACGTTTGAATTCCCTTGAGGGCTGTTAGAGCCATAGTAGTAGTAGTCGGTAAGGTTTAGAGAGAACTGACGGCTAACGTTAATTTCAAATCCAACTGCAGTTAGGGCGTTCCATCCAGCTAGTTGAGCTTGTTGAGGAGAGCAATTAGCGTTACCAAGAGTGCAGCCAGAGTAACTAGTAGCACCCGGGCTACCATAAGCACCACCGACTTGAGCTAATACTCCGAATGCGTCACTAAGCGGCAATGTCCCTTTAACAGAGAAGTCGTAATATTGCATGCTTTGATTTGGTGAGCTACCTGATTGGGTTAATCCAGTAGTACCTGCTTCAAGTGCCCAGTTATCATTAAAATTGTAACCACCATCTAAACGAAAAGCTGCATCTGGACTTTGGACGTCATTCCATCCTGCACCAGCACCTACGCCAACGTATAAGTTATTACCATCAGCGAATGCTGTAAGGCTTGAAGCCACTAAAAGCATTCCGAGTAATTTTTTCATAAAAGCTCCTTTGTTGTATTAAAAAATAATTAGTAGGGTATTCTACCATAATTTAATTTAGAAAGAGAAATTTATTATTTCATATTCTTTAGTGCCGTTTGGAGCTTTGACTTCTACCACGCTACCAATTTCTTTGCCGATAAGGCTTTTTGCAACTGGTGAGTTTACGGATATTTTAGAAATCTTCAAATCAGCTTCATCATCTCCTACTATTTGGTAGCAAACCTCATTGTCAGTTTCTAATTCGAGTAATTCTACAGTAGCACCAAAAATTATTCGGCCATCATTGGCGATTTTGGTTGGATCAATTATATTTGCACGACTAAGGCGTGCTTCAATATCCGCTATTCGCCCCTCAACAAATGCTTGTTTTTCTTTAGCGGCATCGTATTCAGCGTTTTCAGAAAGATCACCATGGCTCCTAGCCTCAGCAATAGCCTTAATGACAGCGGGTCTTTCAATGGATTTTAATTGTACTAACTCTTCATTAAGCAGTTTAGCACCATTCATAGTCATTGGATATGTTTGCATTTTTTTGTGACTTTAAAATAAAAAACCGAAAGCTTTAACTTTCGGCTTGAAACTAGTTATTCTAGTATTAGTTGCCCATTTTATAATCAGGAGCGCTAGCATGTTTCTTATGGTGCTTGTGAACATCAGAAGAGTGGTTATGCTTAACTACAACTAAAGTTGGGTTGCCATTAACAGGCTCTTTATCTGAAGAGCAACCAGCAAATAAAGATGCAGCGATTAGAAGACCTAATAATTTTTTCATTGTTATTCCTTAATATTAAAAAAGTTAATTAAGCAGCAGAAGCTGCTTTGTGTGATTTATGATGCTTCATTTTGTGTTTCATTCTGTGTTTAGTAGAAGAAGCACCAGTTTTAGCCATCATAGAATTATTAACAACAGCTTCTTTATCATTCTCAGGTGCAGAAGCTGCTTCATCAACAGCAAATGCAGAAGTTACAAAAGCTGTGGAAAGTAAAGCTACTAGTAGTTTTTTCATGTTCAGTTTCCTTAAAAATGTACAACTATGTTTTATTTAGTGCAGAAAGCATTGTCTCAATCACCAATAGAGGCAAATCAATACCTACTTTGACAGAATTATAGCATAAACAACAAATGTATAGCAAACACTTTTTATAATTTCTTAACATTTTTTTAAAAGGTTTGTAATTCAGAAAGATTTTGGAATAAAAATACATTTTTTGTCGTATAAAATGATAAAATGTAGATTGCGTATATATGTATTTAGAAGGAGTTTATATATGAGCACTAACGAAGATTTCGATTCAATATTTGATGAAAATGAATACTTTGATCATAGAGTAATAATTGGTCATGAAGCACCTGATTTTACAGTGCCAGCAGTTCTTGGTAATGGTGAACTTGTGGATAGTTACAATTTTAGAGATGCTACCAAGGGGAAATACGTAGTTGTATTTTTCTATCCATTAGACTTTACTTTTGTATGTCCGTCTGAGTTAATTGCTTTTGATCACCGCTTGGCTGATTTTAAATCAAAAAATGTTGAAGTCATTGGTGTATCAATTGATTCACACTTTACTCATAATGCTTGGAAAAATACTCCAGTTGAAAAAGGGGGTATTGGACAAGTTGGGTACACTTTAGCTGCTGATATGAACCATTATATTAGTCGTGCTTATGGTGTTGAGTCACCTGGTGGAATGGCGTACCGCGGTTCTTTTTTAATTGATACTAAGGGAATAGTACGCCATATGGTAGTTAATGACTTGCCACTTGGACGTAATATTGATGAGATGATTCGTATGGTTGATGCGCTTCAGTTTACTGAAGAACATGGTGAAGTATGTCCTGCTGGCTGGAATAAAGGCAAAGCGGGAATGAAGCCGAGTATTAATGGTGTTGCTGATTATTTAGCAAACCATTCTGAGTCACTATAATATTTTTTGTCATCCCCGCATATGTGGGGATGTGCCCGTTACAATGGCATTCGTAATTTGAGCTCATGCTTGTTGCTGTGCTTCTTCAATACTAATAATCTTGAAATCAAAACTAATTGTAGACAGATTGATATTATATATCTTAAGGCGTAGTTTAGTTCCTTTGGGTTTGGAGGTCGAGAAATTTGCAACATCAATTTGAATAGGAACCCCTAATAAAGAAACAGTTGATTTATATAAAAATATTCCTTCAATCTCACTAATTTTTTCTTGTATAAGATACTTTAAAGACCAATAGCGTTCCATTTTATTTTGAAAATCTATATATCTTGCATATTTAGTATCAAAATTATCCACTACTTCACATAGTGTTGGGTCAGAAACATTATAAAAATCTTTTGATTTATTGATCATACTGATAATCTGTTTTTGATTTATAAAGTCAGCACTACGACGTAGTGGTGATGTTGACCAAGTATAGTAATCAACGTTTAATCCAGTATGCGATTCAGGGCTTAAGGTCATCTTGACTGGATAATTAGGCTGTTTTACGCGATAAATAGCTGGTATAAAAGAGTTAGTTAGCATTCGCCCCCAGCTACAATTAGCTAAGATCATTAATTCACTAACGAGTTTATCAATAGGGTTACCGCGAATGCGAGGTTTTATTTCAATTTTACTATCTATAAAATTAAAGCTATAATCAGTAAATAGATTATTTACTGAGGGTTTGCCACGTTTTTCTTCGAGTATACATGCAAACTTATATAATAGCTTAAGTTCTTTTTCGTAGGGGTAACCATTTACAAGTTCTAAGTTCTCATGATTAAATAAATTTTCAAGCATCTCAATACGTAAGTTAGCATCAATATTTACCATATTTAGGCTTGAAGTATATTCTAAGATATTTAAATCATTATCTAAAGTAAAGAAAATACTTACAACAGGAGTGGAGGTTTGTTCCCATAAACTATACTTATTAATGATATTCATGGGTAACATAGTTATTTTATTACCAGGATAATAGATAGTTGATATATTATTGGCAACTGTTTCATTTAAAGAAGTGTCTAATGCAGGAGCCGCTATGTGAATCCCTATAATATGACCATTATCGATTTTCTCCACAGAAAAAGCATCATCAATTTCAGTTGTGTTTGAGTCGTCAATGGAAAACACTTTCAGATCAAACCTTTGGTTTAGGAGTGTTGTGTCAATTACTTCATTAGTATTTTCTGGTTTTATAAAGGCATTATCACGTATAAATGAAGCTATAAAAAACTCAGTTAGATTATTCACCAAGCCTATCTTATGAAAGATTTCAAGTGGAGTTAATTTATACTCAATTGCTAAGTGGTGAAGTGCCTTATATACAGCTGAGTGCTTGTCTGGTTTATGGAGGATTTTAAATACATCTATATCTGGATTATCGAGTTTACTATTATTATCAATTGCATCAATAAATAATGAGCGATAATATTGATATTGTTCTTGCGCTTGCTTTTGTTTATTAAAACTAAGAAGACGTTGTTGTTGTTCTTCATTAGAGCATTTACTAAAGTAACCATCTTGATAATTATGAAATTCTATATGAGCATCAGCTAATCTAAACAACAAAGCTGTTGTTTGACACAGTGTTGCACCATCACCAAAATAAATACTACTTAATACTTCAAGCGAGTTTTTCTCACCCTCATTAATTAATTCGGATAAGAGTGGAATGTCTATTTGCGGTATAATAGTTTGTAATTTTTGGTTAAACTCTGTTACATCCTCAGTAATTGTAAAGATAATTTGATGTTGTTTGATTTTCTTCTTGGTTTTATCTTCGAATAGCTCTACCTGAGAATGGTTTTTGTGGCTTTCAGTAATTATTGCCAATTTATAGCTGTTACCATCAGCAACTACCATACCATGCATTATAATTTTACCCATAAAACAATAACAAGTACCACAATAAGTAGCATCAAGAATTGATTTTGTCTTCGATAACTTAGGAGTAGTCGAGTTAAAATTCCATTAAGGTTTTGTACTTCCTTGCTTGTATTAAGACTTGCAGAAAATTGACGTGGTAGGGTTGGTAATGAATATGACCAATATGGGAGTTCATTTTTTAGATTGTTGATAAAGCCTTTAAAGCCCATTTGTTTATGCATCCATTTTTCTAATATTGGTTTGGCAGTAACCCATAAATCAAGATTTGGGTTTAGCATTCGTCCCATACCCTCAACATTGACAATTGTTTTTTGTAATAATAATAGCTGTGGTTGTACGGTGATATTAAATTTTCGCGATATTTGGAATAACTTAATTAATACCTGCCCAAATGAAATTTCAGATAGTGGTTTATTAAATATTGGCTCGCACACTGCTCGTATCGCTCCTTCTAGTTTTTCTATTGGGGTATCAAGTGGTGCCCATCCTGACTCTACATGGGTACGGGCAACTGTTTTATAATCACGATTAAAAAATGCTAGAATATTAATAGCTAAATAACGCTTATCTTCTTCAGATAAACATCCAACTATACCAAAATCAAGCGCTATATAGCGTCCATCTTTGTCACATAAGATATTTCCAGGATGCATATCAGCATGAAAAAAGCCATAATTAAAAACTTGAGTATAAAATATATTTACCCCGTTAAATGATAAGGTTTCTAAATTTATACCATTAGCTTTTAGTTGTTTGATATCAGCAATAGGTGTGCCGTCCATCCACTCTAAAACTAATACAGCATCAGTGGAGTAGTCATAAAATATCGCAGGGATGATTATTTTAGGGTCATTTTTATGTAGCCGACCTAATTCAGTAGCATTGGCGGCTTCTTGTAAAAAATCTAATTCATCTGTAATGGTTTTTTTGAATTCTTGAATAACATCTTGTGGTTTTAGGCGTTTACCATCTTTAAATATTTTTTCTACAAACCACGCAGCCAGTTCGAGTACTTTTATATCACTTGCAATAATTTCTCTAATATCGGGGCGTAAAATTTTAACCGCCACTTGTTCACCGGTTTCTTTTAAAATTGCTTTATGAACTTGGGCTATTGAAGCTGATGCTACTGCTTCATGACTAAAGCTACTAAATATATTGTCTAGTGCACTTTTTAGAGAAGTTTCAACTATTTGTTTGGCTATTACGCCTGAAAAAGGTTTTACTTGGCTTTGTAGTTTGGATAACTCAACAATAAAATCAGGAGCTATTAGATCTTGGCGTGTTGAGAGTAGTTGCCCAAATTTGACAAATACGGGACCTAATTCTTCAAATGCCAAACGTGTACGGGTAGGTAATGATTTGTTAGTTAATTTTTTTGGTATAAACCATAGACCGCATTCAATTGTTCTAGCTAAAAAGCTATTTTTATGAAAGCGCTGTAAAATTTCATATAAACCATAACGATGAAGAGTAATAATAATTTTTAGTAAACGAAAAAATCTCATAATAGCTATTCTAATAAATATATAAAGTTATCTAAAAAATCAATATTAGGGCATGGATCCCAATCTCGTGACTAAGCAGCAAAGAGTTCTTATTTGGGATGACCTGTAATTACTCGAAGCAGCAGAATCGTTACCCCTCACCCCCGCGAATTCTGAGGAGCACGCTTTCCTTGCTTAGGGTGACAGATAAAAGCCCATGTCCCCAACGTTAAATAACTTTTAAGTAGTTAATAATAAATTAATACGTGCTTTAAGGATGTCGACACGGTCATTTAATTCATCAACTTCCTTGCAAAAATCGCTCATTTCATATTGAGTAACTAGGTCTTGGGTTTCATAAAGTAAATATTCAGTAAATGATTCTACTGCATTAGTCGCTATTAAATGAAATTGTTTATTTAGACTAATAAAAAAGTTTGCAAGTATTTTAGTTCCTGGTATTTTATCATGACTAATAATATCCCAGTTTAGTTTAGACAGAAGCTCCAGTAGAAATAATCCAAAATTCTTATCACCACTGATGTCAATTTGTTTAATAATTGCAAGTTTATCTTGATTAATAAAGTAATTTATGCTAGATATGGGGATTTTTATTGTAGTATCTACGTTGTTTTGCTCACATATACTTAAACCCCCATTTTTCTCAATAATAGCCGAGATACTGAATATTGGAAATATTATTCGAAAGGTCTTATTATGATGTTGTGCTAATAAATATTGACTACTTTCATTTGATATTAGAGCTTTATTTAAAAGCATCAGTATAGCTTTGTTCACGTTTTATAACCTTTATGTAGTGCAGTAATACCAAAAGTAAGATTGTGATAATTTACTTTTTCAAAACCTGATTTTAGCATTATTTGTTTAAGTGCTTCTTGACTAGGGTGCATTCTGATCGATTCTGCAAGATATGTATAACTATCTGGGTCTTTAGCAATTAATTTACCCATAAATGGTAAAAATTTGAATGAATACAAATCATAAATTTTTTCAAGTGGTTTAATTACTTTAGAAAATTCGAGTACCAATAATACCCCCCCAGGTTTCAAAACTCTATGCATTTCAGCTAGAGCTATATCTTTATGAGTCATATTTCTAAGCCCAAATGAAACACATACTGCATTAAAATAATTATCGGGAAATGGTAATTTTTCTGCATCACATAAACATTGAGGAGTAATAATTCCTTTATCAAATAAGCGGTCACGCCCAATTTTTAACATTGAAGAATTAATATCGGTATGCCATACAGTACCAGTATCGCCAACTAATTTTTTAAACCCTATGGTCATATCTCCGGTACCACCAGCAATATCAAGGATTTTGTCCCCTGACTTGATGTCACTAGTAAAAAAGGTAAATTTTTTCCATAAACGATGTAGCCCCATAGACATTACGTCGTTCATTATGTCATAATTTTTAGCTACACTATGAAATACATCAGCTACCATTGCCGCTTTTTTATCTTCCTCAACTTTGGTAAAGCCAAAATCAGTGGTTTTATTATTCATTTTTTTCACCTTGTTTTATGAAAATACATGCATCCCCGTAACTAAAAAAACGATATTTATTTTCTATAGCATGTACGTAAACTTTTTTTATAGTCTCAAACCCTGCAAATGCGGAAACTAACATCATTAGCGTTGATTTTGGTAAATGAAAATTAGTAATCATTTTGTCAACTAACTGAAATTTATATCCAGGAGTAATAAAAATATCAGTCTCCCCAGTTAGAGCCGTATAGTTATTTTTAGCAACAGTTTCTAATGTCCGAACACTAGTAGTGCCTACAGCAATAATACTACCACCATTAAGCTTAGATTGCCTAATTAATTTAAGAGTATTGTCGTCAATAGAATAAATCTCACTATGCATTTTATGCTGGGATATATCTTCAGTAGTAACAGGTTTGAAAGTCCCTGAGCCTACATGTAAGGTAACATAAGCTATCTTAGCTCCCTTGTTTTTTATTTGTTCAATTAGTGCGTCTGTAAAATGTAATCCTGCAGTAGGAGAAGCAACTGAGCCTTCATTTTTAGCATATACTGTTTGGTAGCGTGCTTCGTCACTTTTTTCATCAGTTCTTTTGATATATGGAGGTAATGGTACATGACCATATTCATCTAGGTATTCTAGCCAATTCACTGGATTAATAGGGGTTAATTTGAATAAGCCATCGATTTTTTCAATTACTTTTACGGATAAATAATTTGGGAGCTGAACTATCATTCCTATAGGAATCGTTTTATTGGAACCAATAAAGGCTATTATTTCTTTATTAGGTAAAATTCGTTCAATGAGGATTTCAATTTTTCCACCACTAATTTTGCTACCAAATAAGCGAGCTTTAATCACTTTTGAGTCATTAAATACTACTACATCATTGGGGCTAATAAAGTCAATTATCTGACTAAATTTCAGATCAAGTAAATTTGTAGCTGATGCTACTAGTAACCTACTATCGCCTCGGTTTTTAGGTGGGTTACTTGCAATTAATTCTTCAGGTAACTCATAATCAAAATCGCTAAGTTTAAACATTTATTATGCGTAACTATTTTTAAAGACCCATCTTACAGCAAGAAAAACTGCAAAGATAGTGAATATTA